>CAZXIP010000178.1:0-4463 GCA_964640755.1 uncultured Smithella sp.
AACGACTTGTTCCAGCAGATACAATATGCATACGAACGATCATAATAATATCGTTACTAATATTGGTTATTTACATGTTGATGATTGTTTTTAGACAGAAGGGTTGACACAAGCAGAACTATGCAGATATCTTAGAACCTGAAGGTCAGGCCTAAATTAATAATCCACGTTGTTATTTCATTTTCATAGTCCAGGCCGGCAAACGGGTTGTAAACGGGTTTTGTAAAATCCGTGGAGTTCAAGTTTTGGCTTGTATTGTTGGGTATAGAGGCTTTTGACGTCATATAGGTAACGCCAAAGTCAATCCTGTCAGCATGCAGTAACTGATGCAGGGCAAGATCCATCAGACCTTTGTATCTGCGTTCGGGCGGCTTGAGAAAGGAGATGTTTTTGGTCTCGATGCCGAATCCGAAACTATAGAGCTTCATGTCACCCATGGGAATCGCTCCGAAATAGGCGTCCGTAATAGATGTCGGCCGGGCGTCATAGCCGAAACGCAGAAAAACACCATCAATCGGCTCAAGCTCCAGCCCGAAGCTGGCATGTATGGTGTCCTTGAAACCATTTTCCAGTTTCATTGTAGAATCACCGCCCGTATAGCCCATCAATTTGGTCAGGCGAAAGAGTTCAATCCGCCGGTCAAAGACGATTTCGAGGTTTTCCCAGCGTGACCACTGAACCCATTGTGCGTCCGCAAGGAATTTAATTCGGCGGTGTGGCTTCAGCGCAATGCCCAGTTGGGCGCGGGCGGGGAAAATGACATCTATGGACATGTTTCCCGTATGCTGTTCCGGAGCGTAGGTCGGCAGATCGAGCATGGCGGCAATAATGATCGTCGTTGGCGATGAACCGAGCCAATTGACGGTTCTCTGCATGCGCTTGCTGTAGTCAAGCGTATACTTCCCTTTCATTTCGGCCTTTGATTCGCTCTGGTAAACGCCACCGACGGACAGCCAGCTGAAGGGCTCCCAGAGAAAGCCGATGTTAAATGATGTGTTCAGGTTGTCTTCAGCGAAAAATTTCAGGCCCCCCACGTCTTCATAGGGACTGAGACCGCCCCCGAACCAGGGCGCAGGAAAAGTCAGTTCCGAGACAATGGGTATTTCCAGACCGACGGTTGCTTCCCCGAGAACGCCCGTCAAAGCCACCAGCTCGTTCGGGGTGCGCATTCTTGTATCAAATCCCATCCAGGCCAGTCCCAAGCCGAAGGATGCACCAACAGAGAGGGTCTTGGTCACCCTGTAGGAAATGGTTGGCGCCATCACCAGACGAAGAACGGACATTCTTTTGCCCAGAAAACGTGCGGGGTCGTTCGGATCCGTATGTTCCATGCCGACTCCGAAGGGCACATAAAGGGCAAAGCCGTAGGCGAAAGATGAACCCTTGGCGTGATAGGCTAACCCCTGGCTCGCCCCTGCCAGAAGATTAAATGGGAGAGTGCCTATGATGGGAAGCTCGACGCTCGGCTTGGTAGAACTGTCTTGACCTGCCACGGGGTCGATGCCGTTATTGAAGTAGCCGCCAAAGGGCGCCCAAAGCTCGCCGGTAGTCGGGTCGACAGCCTGTGTAAATTTACTTTTGACATTCAGGACGGGGATATAGGAAACACCCATGTGAAGTTCCGTCCCGCGAACCCGATCCAGCCCGGCAGGGTTGAAATGGGCAGACATAGGACCCTGGGGATCTGCGGTGACGGCGCCGCCCAGCGATTGCGCCCGCGTCTCGATGATCATCTGTTCAAAAAGCGCGGCGGCACTTTCTTGGGGAAAACACGCGAGTATCCACAGAAGAATAATAAATCCAAGTCTTTTCCATGTCATGGGCGCGTCTTTCATCAACATCCTTGCTTAAAAACTGAAAGGCAGACGGGCCAGGAAGAAAAAGTCCGGATCATTTTTCGTCAACCCGACACCAAGTGATAATGACAACATCCATTTTGGTGAAAATCGCCAGCCTGTCCCAACAATAAGGTTTGCCGAGCTGTATGCCGGCGTTACGTAGGCTGTCTCTCCTCCCGTCACTAAATAATCCGTACCCATGTAGTACGCATACTGGAATTGGACGTTCATCGACAGAGCGTAGGAGATGGAGTAGGCCAGACCAAGGGCGGCATTGAAGCTCATACCCGGCTTAACCGCATCCACAACGATCCCATTGATGCTATAATCGATACCTCCGGGCTGAAAACGGTAGGTCATGCCGACACCGCCGAAGATCATGGCCGGATCAATCGATTTGCTCATGTTCATGTTCAAAGCAACTGCATACGTGCCGTTGCCGGTCGGCAGGTCGGTGTTGCGGTTGATCTTGTAAGGACTTCTGCCTGTGGGAATGATGCCTGTCAATGTGAAAATCGTTGTTGGCCAAATACCGCCACTTTTAAAAGGCTGGTAGTCCAGTCCGATGGTCAGATCACCCAGATCTGTTACGTCCTTGTTTGCCGAGCTTCCCGTTTTATCATAGGCAAAGACAAAAGGAAGGTTGGCGGTAATGGTGAGGTTATTGAGCAAACCGTACTGAAGGCCGATAGCATTACGAATTGTATGGTTGGCGCGGGGGTGCACTAATGTCGTGTTTTCCTCGCCGGCAACAAGTTCGCTGGAGGACGTATACTCGTAACGCAGGCTGTACTCCAGTTCGAATTTCCCCTTCTGCATGAGGGTGTACTCACGACCGACTGCGGTCAGGACACTCTTTTCTTTTTCCGACTGCTCTTCCGCCGTCATGGTGAGTTTCTCACGGGTGCGGCCCTGTTCCTTGAGGGCTTCCACCTGCCTCTGCAGGTCATCAATCTTCTGCTGAATCGACCTGGGCTCATCGGCTTTCTGTTGCCTAGCGGGAGCTGCAGTGGCTTTATCGGGTGCCGCAACGGCCCCCGCTGAAGAATCCTGGGTCTGTTGATTTTGCGTGTCTGCAGGTGTCTGGGCCATGGCCGGGACGATCATCAGCATGGAGATGATCAAAATGGCCAGCAGGATTATATTTTTCTTCACGAAATTTCTCCTTTGCATCCAAGTTAACAAGGTCAATGATTGCTTCGCCTTTGCAGGCAGTCTAAAAATATACTATGAACCAACTCTCAATAAATATATGATTTTATGTTAAAATACTTTTAAACCTCATCTCGCCGTCGGCCGCACACCCATGGCATTATCAATGCGCAGATTTTCCATAAGGACAGAGGTGGTGGGCGGCTGAAAATTATTGAGGGCATGGCGCGTGGCGTCAAGATCGACAAACCTCAAGTCCTCCTCCTTGAGCATGAGGGCGCTGTGAACGATATCGCCGTCGGTGACGACGAAAGCGACGTTGCGCTGCCACATTTTTTTAAATTCCTCTACGGTGTAACTTACGTTCCCCAGGTAAGGATCGGCCAGAAAGACGTGATCCTGAAATATTCCCCTAAAAACGCAGAAATGACTGTAACCGAAGATTTCCACCGGAACGATGCAGGGCTTGCCCAGATTCTTCAGATCTTCAATTTCGGCCTTATATCCCGTCCCCTTGTAACCCAGCTTTTCGACGAAACGTTTCATGTCCAAAAGCGAAAATGCCCTCAATTTCTCTATCTGCTGCTTGTCGCCGTACTCGACAAGGGCCTGGATAACCTGCTTTTCAGTAAACTGCTCGCCAAGATAATAGTTGAGCAATGTGGCCAGGGCGGCAGATCCGCAGGAATAATCATATTGCTGTTTTACGACGTGGGCATTGGTAAAATCGGCCTGGGTTTTGAGCCCTTGGTGAAAGGTCACAGGCGATACTTGCGTTCCCGATACAACACGCATCTCGTCTTTTGGCACTTCCTGAATCGGAACATACGGATTCACGAGACCAAGAACAACAATGAGAAAACCGAAAAGAATAACCAAAAGAACTCCTTCGTTTACCCACTATCTCAGATAAAGTATTGACCTTATTATAAAAAAATGAATGCTCTCGTTATAAACAATTATCCACTGCCATAAAAAACAGTTATGACTCTGTTATAAATTGATTAAACGAGTATAGAAAAACGCGAAGCAAGTAAATACTACCAAAGACGTATTTTCCGTTTTTTTGAGAAACAGCAGAAAATTTCACCTTTGTTATTTGAACTTAATTACTCAGATTCATTCATGATACTCTTTGAGGCAAATATTTCATTTTATTTTATGAAACAGCTTGATAAACAGTTTCTTTTTTACATACCGGGCATGAAGTTTCTTTTTAAAATTCAAAGCCGGCGTATTAAGGCATACGGTCAGGCTAAAAAGCCTTGTATGCTCCATTTCACAAAAAGCTTGATATATCCGGCTGTTGAAATAAGAAGCAAAGTTTTTTTCGATATTTTGCGTAAGTGAAAACGCCAAACAAATAAGCTTCGTCTGCCTTGAGTCTAAAATCCTGCATCCACGGACACCGGTCAGAATGCACCACATGAAAGCCATGATTTCTTCATTCTGCTTCAACATAAAGCATATACA
>CAZXIP010000179.1:0-4436 GCA_964640755.1 uncultured Smithella sp.
AATTTCTAATTAAGGAGGTCGTATATGTCGAATAAAGAAGCCGTTGTCCCGTCAACAAACCTTGATGCTATTTACACCAAACCCAACAACCTGGTCGATTTGTTTGAAAATTCCGTAGCCAAGTTTGGATCCAACAACCTTTTCGGTACCAAGAATAAGGAGACCAACCAATACGAATGGGTAACATTCAGTGACGTGGCCGAGAAAGTCAACAATCTCCGGGGCGCTTTGAATAAACTGGGATTGAGCAAAGGAGAGAAAGTCGGTGTCATTGTCAGCAATTCGGTGGAGTGGTTTGTTTGCTGCCAGGCGACACATGGTCTGGGCGGAGTGTTTGTGCCCATGTATGAAAAAGAGCTGCAGAAAGTCTGGCAGTACATTATTCAGGATGCGGGCATTAAGTATGTTTTTGTCCGTGATCAGAAAATTTATGATGTCGTAAAGAGTTTTCAAAAAGACATTCCAACCTTGAAGGATATTTTTATGCTGTTCGGAGAAGGAGAAAAGTCTTTGGATGCACTGGAAAAATTGGGCAAGGCAAATCCTGCTCCCTCCTATAAGCCGCACTGGTCTGAGACGGCGGTGATTATTTATACGTCCGGCACCACCGGTGATCCGAAAGGTGTTCTGCTGAGTCATGGCAACATGACGCACAACGCCACGGAGTGTCATCATACTTTCGATGTGGGGGTACACGAGATCGGTTTAAGCATTCTTCCCTGGGCCCACAGTTTCGGCTTGAGCGCCGATCTGCATACGTTCATCCTGGGCGGTTGGCAGCTTGGATTTGCCGAATCCGCCGACAAGCTCCTGGTCAATTTCAGTGAAATCAAGCCCACGCATATGAACGCTGTGCCGCGGGTCTTCAATATTATTTATGATAAAATTCAGCAGAGCGTGTCAGCGGATCCGGAAAAGAAGAAAATCTTTGACGCGGCGGTGGCCGAGGCTGTCAAAAACCGGGACCTGAAAGAAAAAACAGAAGAATATAAATTCTATGACGCTGTGGCCTTTGCCACGGTTCGGAACATCTTCGGCGGACGATTAAAACAGGTGGTTACCGGCGGGGCGATGATGAAACCGGAAATAGCGTTGTTCTTCAGTGATGTAGGAGTGCCTACCTACGACGGATACGGTTTATCGGAAACCTCCCCCGTCATTACCAACAACTCGCCTTTGCGGGGCAACAAGTACGGCACGGTCGGCAAGCCTTTCAAAGACACGAATGTGGTGATCGATAAATCCCGTGTGGGGCAAGACAGTCCGGATGGCGAAATCGTAGTGTACGGCGCGCAGGTGATGCAGGGATACCATAACAAGCCGGCCATAACCAAAGAAGCCATGATGCCCGATACCTGGAATGGCCTGCCCGGTGTTAGAACAGGAGACCGGGGCTGGATTGATGAAGATGGATTTTTGCACATTACCGGTCGGTTCAAGGATGAATATAAGCTGGAAAACGGGAAGTACGTTCATCCGGAATCCATAGAGAACGAGATAAAAATTCTCCGTTATGTGTCCAATGTCATCATTTACGGTGAAGGACGCCTGTATAATGTGGCACTGGTTGTGCCGGATTTTGAGGCGCTGAAAAATGATCCAAAGACCTCTGCGTGGGCGAAGGGAACGCCTGAAGAAACCATTGCCAATAAAGAATGCACAGATTTCATTACTCAGCAGATCATAGAACATTTGCGAAAATCCTTCGGCGGATATGAGATTCCTCAGAAGTTCCTTTATATCACGGAAGATTTTACCGTGGATAACGGCATGCTGACCCAGACAATGAAACTGATCCGCCGAAATGTCATGAAAAAATACGGCGATCAGCTCAAAGCTCTCTATGAGTAATGCGGCAACAGGAGAAAATCATTCTGTTTAAAATGTGATTCGAAAAACTGCGCCGGCGGCGGAGTGCCGCCGGCGTCAGCTTATGAAATTTATTGAAGATAAAGTAACAGAAGAAGAATTTGTTCCAGGCAATTTTCCCTGATCCGCGACATGATCCGCAGGACGGAAGGAGAATGGGTATGAAAAAAATCAGTTCCGTTATGATTTTGGCGTTGATGTTATCCCTGCTGCTCGTAAGTTGTGACAGCATTTCTTACAAGTGGGTAAAATATCATGACGACAAAGACGACAATGCTTATTTTTATAAAAAGGGAAAAGTTGATAAAGACGGTTACAAACATATTGTGCAGGTCTGGGGCAAAGAAGTTTATTCCGCAAAGGGCCGGGACGCTGAAATTGAATCCAGAACGAAGGATGGATTGACCAGCAAGGGATACAGGAAGCTTTCCTACAAAAAATGTTTGTATGAAATTGACTGCAGCAGACTGAAAATCAGCACATTATCCATAAAGCATTACGACACGGATGATAAGGAGCTGTATTCCGGAGGAACGGATGAGAGAAGCTGGTACGATATTCAACCGGATTCACCCGGCAATCGCCTGCGGCAGGAAGTCTGTAAATAGCAACCCCGCCTTTATTGCTCTGCCGGATTCATAAGACTGCAGGACACAAGAAAAGACTCAACTTCTTTGAAAACATGCGCGGCAATGTCCCCACGCACAATGCCGTGCTGATGATAATCAACCCAGGAAAAATGTTTTTTTGCTGAACCGATGCGCTTGAAAATTTCGGGTCCGCTTCCGGGATCGACTTTGGGGTCACGAGTGGCCTGGATGACCAGCGACGGAATTTTAATACCAGGGAGCGATTGGCCAACGTTTCTCATGAGCTTTTTGACCTGAACAAAAGCGCTGACCGGGCACTGCAGATAATTGATATGGGGATTGTCCGCGTTGTTTTCCATAAACTCTTTTGTGATTTTACGAAACCCCGCCAATTTGCAGAGTTGATTAAACCCATGTAGAAGTTCGGCAAATTTTGATGAAAGTCGTTTGAACCTGAGCGGCGCACTGACACTGACTACAGCCTCAAAATCGCCTGGTTTCATGACAACCGACTGAAGTGCGAGGCCGGCTCCGGTGGAGAATCCGGCCACAAGGATCCTTCTGCAGCAGGTTTTCAGAATAGCATGACCGCGATTAACTGAGTCAAGCCAGTCTTGATAATTGCGGGTCTGGAGATCTTTTGACGATGTCCCGTGGCCTGAAAGCCTGGGTGCGTAAACGGTCAAACCTTTTGCGTGCAGAAAATCCGCCCACTCCCTGACCTCCTCCGGTGCTGCCATCAGTCCGTGAATCAGAAGCACACCGGTGTCTGTATGAGTTGAATGAAGGAAAAAAGGCTTCCCGATGCCGGGTGGTTTTGTTTCCCCCGCGACAAAATACTTTTTGTATTCTCTGAAAAATAACGCAGCCTCTGCTTCCAGAAGCCTCTGTGTCTCAGGTTCGCTGTCTTTGGGGAAGAAGGGGCGGTTCATCAATCAGGCGCCAAGCTGGGAAAAGACCCCGTAGATCATCGCATAATGAAGACTTCCGCCAATCAGAACCAGGATATGGAATAGCTCATGAAAACTGAAAATACCCGGAACCATTCTTGGTTTTTTTATGGCATAGATAATGGCCCCCAGTGTAAAAGCAATACCCCCCGAAACCAATAGCACTGCCTGGGATGATGACATGTTGGCAAGCAGCTGCTTAACGGTGAAAAGGGCTGACCAGCCCATGGATAAATAGATAATCGCGTACAGCTTTCTCGGTGCCCTCGGGAAAAAAATCTGTGAAATGACACCGATGCCCACAAGGCTCCACTGGAAGGCAATCATGTACCATTTGTAAGGATCATCCAAACAGAAATAACATACAGGTGTAAAGGTTCCGGCGATCATGAAAAAAATGGCCAGCCGATCCATTTTTCTCCAGAAGGACACTTCATTCTCTTCCTTTTTGAACGCATGGTATAAAGTGCTTGCTGAAAACAGGAAGACAACGGAAATCCCGTAAATAAGCGCGGTGACAAGAGCGGATGCTGAAGAACTGGCAACCATTGCCAAATATACTGTGCCGATTACTGCGGCGACCATTCCGGCGAAGTGTGAGTAAAAATTAAAAAGCTCCTGCGTCTTGACTTTCATGACCAGTTTCCTCGTAAGTGTACAAATATTTTATTCATATATAAATATCCTCATCATAAATTTGTTGTAAAAGCGAGAAATTATTGCAAGATTTTTGCATTATGCAAGTATAAGATATTAATGCACATATTGTAAATCCGTTCACGGTTCATGGTTTTTTATGGGCCATCATATTCATAAAAAAGGGCTGTTTTGATAAAATACTCTTGCGTGACATTGTTGTCTGAACGGAGTAATGTGAATTTAAGGATTCAAATATGGCAAGAAATTCAGGGATGATTTTTGCGGTATGGTTAGTCTTTGCTTTCACCGTAATGTTAAATGCCTGCAGCAATGTTGATACAACGACATGGTGGGGAACTGTGGTTGTCGGGCATCAGGTGGAAAATTT
>CAZXIP010000180.1:0-4412 GCA_964640755.1 uncultured Smithella sp.
AATCCGGGAGACAAAAAAGCGGAAGAACGATTCAAGGAAGCCGCCGAAGCCTATGAAGTGTTAAGTGACAGGCAAAAAAGGGAAATTTACGACCACTACGGTCATGCCGGTCTGAACAACACCGGGTTTCAGGGCTTCAGCGGTTTTGACGATGTCTTCTCCAATTTTGGAGATATTTTTGAAGATGTCTTTGGCTTTGGTCACACGCGGAGACGCGGCAGAACGAGGCAGGCAGCCAGGGCCGGCGCTGATTTACGCTATGATTTAAAAATATCTTTCATCGATGCAGCCTTCGGGATAACCAAAACCATTGAACTGGAGAAGCTCCATACCTGCCATGTATGCCAGGGAACGGGGGCCGCAGCCGGTACCTCGCCCACAACCTGCCCAACCTGTCAGGGCAGAGGTCAGGTGCTTCAGTCGAGCGGTTTTTTCACCATCAGCTCCACCTGCCCCCATTGTCACGGGCAGGGAAAGTTTATCGCCAAACCATGTCATGAATGCAGGGGAACGGGAAAAGAAAAACAACGCAAATCGGTTGAATTGAAAATACCCGCCGGTGTCGAAACAGGCTCCCGGCTGCGTCTGCGCGGTGAAGGCGAATCAGGTGAACAGGGCGGCCCCAGCGGAGATTTGTATGTTTTTTTACAGGTCGAAGAGCATGATTATTTTGTACGCTCCGAAGACGACATTATCTGTCGCGTCCCCATATCCTTCGTTCAGGCGGCACTCGGCGCAACGATTGAAGTGCCAACTTTAAAGGAAACCGAGAAAATTAAAATCCCCAGAGGCACACAAACCGGTCGGACGTTCCGTCTCAAAAGCAAAGGCATCCCTCATCTTCAGGGATACGGCCGCGGCGATCAGATCATTGAAGTCTTTGTAGAAATTCCAACCGAATTGACTAGAAAACAGGAAGATCTGCTGAGGGAATTCGAAAAGACCAGCTCGTGACGTTCCAAACAATATAGAGTTGCAATCCATGCCGCAATATGTTTAAAAGCAATCCAATCGAATGATCCGGAGGGACAAATATGAAATATCATAAATATCGAATCATTATCTGTCTATTTGTTCTTGTTCTTTTCTCAGGCTGTGCCACGGCCGTGCTCATCGGAGGAGCGGCAATCGGCGCGGGCACGGGAACTTATTTTTGGGTAAACGAAGAACTGAAGACCGATTACTTTGCTTCATTCGACCAGGTATGGAGCGCCTGCGAAAAAACAGTTGCTGATATGCATGGAACGGAAGTTCATCCCGTAAAAGAAATTGCGCAGGGCAAGATCACGGCAATCATCAATGGTGAAAAGGTCAAGTTTGACATTACCTATCGGTCAAAAAATCAAACCTCTGTCGGTATTCGTGTAGGACTGGTTGGCAATAAGATGTCTTCCCAGCTTCTCCACGACAAAATTGCCGAAAACCTGTCCAAGAGCTGATTTGCCCCGATTACAATAAGGACCGGCCCGGCATTCTCATGAATAAAAAACTAATTTTCGGCATCGTGCTTGGCATCGTTCTGATCTACTTTTCGGTCCGGGGAATTGACTTCAACGAAACCCTTCTCCATTTGAAGAAAATCCAACTTGGTTATGCAACCCTGTCTCTTTTTTTTATCGTCCTCATGCAGGCTTTGCGATCCTACCGCTGGGGGGTGATCCTGCAGCCAATGGAAAAGATCGATCAGCTTACCCTTTTCTCCGTAACCAGCGTCGGTTTCCTCGCCATTTCCGCAATCCCCGCCAGGATCGGCGAACTGGCCAGGCCCTATCTGATATCAAAAAAAAGTTCCATTAAAATGTCCTCGGCATTCGGCACAATTATCGTCGAAAGAGTGCTGGACAGCCTTTCGGTACTGACCATAACAATTACCGTTCTCCTGCTGCAGGACTTACCTTCCTGGATGATCAAATCCGGCATTCTGTTTTTCGCAATCACAGTGCTAATCATCGCCTTCATCATCGTATTAGTCTGGCAAAGAGAAACCGCCGTAAAAATCATTGACCGGATTCTGCAGCTGTTGCCCGGCAAACTGGCGCAAAAAGGAATGAGTGTGATCCACCATTTCATTGACGGCTTTCAGGTCATCACCGATGTCAAAAGGCTTCTGTATCTGCTGTTTTTGTCCATGGTGGTCTGGGTTGTGGATGCCGCAGTAATTTATTCCATGTTTCTTGCTTTCGGTTTTGACCTTCCGCTTGTGGCGGCATTTGTTGTCATGGTCATACTTATCGCGGGGATCGCGATTCCCACCGCACCGGGTTTTATCGGTAACTGGCATTATGCCTGCATCCTGGGATTAGGACTTTTCGGAATAGCCAAACCGGAAGCATTTTCCTTTGCCCTGGTATATCATTTCCTTTCCATGCTTGTTGTAATCGTCCTGGGTGCATCCTTTCTGCCCTTTAATAAATTCTCCATTTCGGACCTGACGGGACAGATGAATAAAGAGATAAAATAGACTTACAAGTCCGGGGCATCTATTCTGCATTCGGCATCATTCGGGATTTCGCAATTGAACGGGTGCTCGTGAAAAAGTGCCATCCCTTTCCTTGAATCAGTTATCGCAGTCTTCACAGATTTTCTAAAATATCGCCCGTATTCCCGTTTCCATTGTATAAAAAAAGAGGAACAGATAGTTAAAAAAATATTTGCGACTTTAACTTGACATTGCCTTCATCAGTAATATATATTCATTTTAATGAAAAACGATTACCATTATGTTTCACATTGTTATACATTTTTGATCGCTTCCCCCCGACATGGAACCCCGCGCAGGTCAGGATGAAAAAATGTCGACAATAAGATGCAGGAAAGAGGAATCCCATGAATGTACTCCTTGAAAAGAAGAAGCAGCTAATCCGGGACACAATCATTGAGGCTGCAGAAGAACTTTTCAGTAAGAACGGATACCACAACACCCAAGTCATGGACATCGTCAATGCCGTGGGCATGTCAGCCGGCACATTCTACAACTATTTCAAGGACAAGCGCGACCTGTTCGGCCAGATCACGCATAAAAATCTCGCGGAGCTGCGCAGTCGAATTAAGAACCTCAGAGAGCCTCTAAAAATATGGGAGCATGCCGACAGGGAGGATAAGCTCAACCAGAGTTTTGGCGCTTACATCGACTACATCACCTCGCACCGTCAGCAGTTCCTAATGTTGCGGGGCAGCCTGGGGGTGGACGAAGAGATGGACACCATCATCAGGAAGCACTATAGCGACATCGCCCAGGACCTGGCCGATGACATTCAAAGCTGGCTGGATATAGGAATTATCGAAGGCCTGAATCCCATTACCACAGCCTATGCCGTGGTGGGCATGACCATGCACCTCGGTGACAGCATTCTCCTGGAGGAAAAATTCACCCGCGATGAGGCGATAGCAACGCTGACAAAAATGAGCCATCTCATGTTCGAGTCACACCTGACAGAGGAAGGAAGAAAGGCTCGCGAAGAGATACAGAAAAATAAAGCGGAGGTTCCGGAATGAATACCAGTGATCATAAGGCGGCCATCAACCGGGTCCTGGCACGAATCATCGGCAGGAACATTCGGTCCTCGAGCTCAAAGGCCCTGGCCTCCGAGATTGCGAAAGAAACCATAAACGACTGGGCCAAAGACAGCACTTTCAAGAAAAAACTTGCCGCTCCCGCCCTGTGGGTTGCAAAGAGGATCGGCAAGCCGGGCAAGGACGAGCAGGATAAGGCAATGGCCATGGCAGCCGACATGGGAATCCTCCTGACCACACTGGCCCGCAAAGTCAATGCCGGACAGGCATCAGACAAAATCTGCGATGATAAAACAAGGGGAGAGGCCATCGACGCGTTTCTTCAGAATATGGATTTCGGCGAACTTAAGGAAATGGTGGAAGGCTCCGAGGAATCCATCGTCACCGGCGTCCGGATGTTCAACACCACGATATGGGATTATCCCGCCAAGCTTATCTGCCTTGCATCGCTCCTGCCCACCGTGGCAAACATCATCCTGCGCTCCGCACGGGAAACTCTGGTTCCCCTTCATGTCCAGGCCCCCGACGTCCTGGCCGACGTTGTTTTCTCTCTCCTTCGCAGCCTGAACGGCAAGGCCGCAGGCGATCTTGTGAATGGCCTCGCCGAAGTCATCCGCCAGGCCCATACGGGGAGCGCCCTTATCGGCGATCAGGGACTGCCGCAATTCGGCGCCGATCTGAGGATTCTCCTGGCGGATTTCGCCTCCGCCCTGAATCCTGAGGTAATCGTGAAGGCCCGGACAGCCCTGGCCGAAGACATGGAAACCATCCGCAATGCCTGGATGGAAACGATAGCCGAACGGCCAGACTTGTATCTGGAAAGCCTGCGACACTCAGCCGACCACCGGAATCCTCAAATCCGGGCGACAAGGAGGGAAGTGGATCTTCTTGCGGACTTG
>CAZXIP010000181.1:0-4386 GCA_964640755.1 uncultured Smithella sp.
TGCCGGTTTCTCCTGAAACGGTATTTTTAAAAGACACCGAATGATTTTTCGTGTCAATGCTTGTGACCTCGGTATTGACGCGGGCGTCAATGTCCTTGGCGTTGAGATAAAACATCGGATTGCGCACGATCCCTGCAGGTGTGCAAAGAAGCGCGTTGCGATCGTTAAAGAAACCACCGACATAATAGGGGTAGCCGCAGGAGGCCATGGAAAGGTCGGCTTCCTTCTGGATAATGATTACTTCTGCGTCGTTGTCGATGCGCCGGGCTTTCGCCGCCGCCTTGGGACCGGCGGCCGACCCGCCGATGACGATAATTCGTTTTTTCTGTGCCATAGAGACTCTCCTTGAAGACTTTATTGTTAATTGTCAAACATCATAGCAACCGGCTGTTTGGATGGCATTGATCTAAATCAATGAAAAAAGTTTCCCTTTATTTGCTATTGTCTTTTGGCGTCGCGGGCATCATGTGTTCAGGGATCTGTACGGCGACCACTTCGCCTGTTGCACAGACTTTTCCGCCGACGATAAGTCTTGATTCTACAACAACTTTTCGTCATTTGATTTCTTTGACCCGCCCTCTGATTTCAATCAAACCGCCAATAGGTGTGGGAAGAAGGTAATTCACGTGTAAAGACGCCGTGAGAAACCGCAGGGGGGGCAAGGTATCCATGTTACGGTTCTCAGCACGGTATTTTGCCGCCGCTGCGGTGCCGGTAGAATGGCAGTCGATGAGCGAAGCAATGAGACCGCCATAGGCAAAGCCCGGTACGGCCATGTAATGAGGTTTCGGCTGATGAATGCAGACGGATTCATCGCCGTCCCAGTAGCTTTTAATCTGTAAACCATGCTCATTGAGGCGGCCGCAGCCGTAACAGTGGCTTAAATCATCCGGGTAATAATCCTGAAATGCTTTTTGTGTCATAAATTTGCTTTATCCTTTCGACTTTATCCTTGTTCCTTACGTAAACGTGAGTTTCGTTCCCGCCATGTTTAAAATAAACCGTTCGGGCATCTTTTTTTCTATTTCCATTATTGCCTTGCGTCCCGTGCAATGTGTCGGAATAACGTAAGCAGGATTCAGTTTTTGTAATTCTTCAGTCGTGCGATCGATGATGGGTTCAAAAAAAGGGCCGGACAGGTGAAACCCTCCCATAACAGCATGGATCTGATCAATGCCTGTCACGTTTATGGCGTGATGAATGGTATTAATAATACCTGAGTGTGCACAGCCTGAAAGAATGATCAGCCCCTTGCTTTTAAGATTTATCACGATGGAGGAATCATCTTCAATGGCATCCCAGATTTCCTTGCCGTCTTTCTGGCAATGGGGGAGAGGCCATCCTTTTTCAAATTCCGTGTTGTGTGGAACCTCGCCGAGGAAGAGGATTGTGTCATCAAGCATCGGATAGGGGGTTTTCGTTTCAATGACAGAAAGTCCCGCTTGTTGAACCATCTCCCGTGTCAATTTCGGAAAATAGATTTTAAATTCTTCTCCGAATTTAAGGTAGCGCGGCGATTTAAACGCCGCCGGGTGCACGACAAAGGGGATGTCTCGCTTGCCTATCAGGGTGGCGAGTTTTCCCAGTCCGCCTGTGTGATCACTATGCCCGTGTGAAAGTGCCACGGCCTCGACCTCGGTCATGTCAATGCCCAGGGTTGCCGCGTTTTGTGCCGCACCGTTCTCAGAGAACCCGAAATCAAATAGCAGTGTATGTGTTGTGCCCCCCGCCGTTGTTTTAATCAGCGCTGAAAAACCGTGTTCCGCCAGAATGGAGGCTCGAATTTCTCCGTCTTTGAGCGGGGTGGCTCTCGTAACGACGCCGCTATTATCCATCGCGGTTATTTCGATGTAATTGTCCTGAAGCGTCAGGATTTCGACCTTATCCACTGAATTTAGCGTTGCTTTCGTCATGTCGTTGAGTCTCCCTTTCTGTGTTTTCCTCTACCGGACAACGAATGTTTTCAGACAGCAGGATGCAAAAACAAGGATATGTGATTATGCATCATTGATCTGTTTCGTCAACCGACAGGTTTTTCTGGCGGACGCATCCGCTTCATTTACAATACCACGTAGCTAGTGATCGCAGGCATTGACGCCGGTTTGCAGCTGGCCTGCAAAAAAGTCCGCGATCAGTTTTTCCGGCGATTCTGGGGGAGCGCCGACCACCACCTGGATGCCCTGCTGGGCAAAAAGTTCCTGGGCGCGCTGTCCCATCCCGCCCGCGATAATCATCTTTGCGCCTTGTTCGGCAAGCCATGGCGGCAAAAGCCCGGGCTGGTGAGGAGGCGCGGGAATGTCTTCACGGCCCAGAATATTTTTGGTTTGATCATCTACTTCGATGAGCGCGAAGCTCGCACAATGACCAAAATGCATGGTCAACTTTCCTTCCGCTAACGGTATTGCGATTTTCATGGTGTTTTCTCCTTATGAATTTAATTTTTTTGTTTTATCCGGATCGGTAATCTGATCAATGATATCCTGCATAATTTTCCCCGTCGGTGTTTCAGACGAGTGATAAATGAACACTTTGCCACTATCACCGGATTGGGCAATGGCCGGATCCAGAGGAATTGCGCCCAGGAAAGGTACTTTCATGTCCAAGGCAATCTTTTTTCCGCCGCCCTCGGGAAGAATCTGTGTGAGTTCGCCACATTTAGGGCAGACAAAACCGCTCATATTTTCCACCACGCCCAGCACCGGCACATGGACCTGCTGACAGAAGCTGATGGATTTACGCACATCGATTGCTGCTATACGCTGCGGCGTTGTTACAATGACCGCGCCGTCAAGCGGCTGAATCAACTGGCACAGCGACAGAGGTTCGTCACCCGTGCCTGGAGGGGCGTCCACAATCAGATAATCCAGATCGCCCCAGTTAACGTCTGTTAAAAACTGTTTGATGACGCCCATTTTCATGGGGCCTCGCCAGATCACCGCGTGATCAGGGTCTTGCAGCAGAAAGCCGATAGACATCACTTTCAGCCCGCCAAATTCCACCGGGAGAAGCTCGCCTTCAGTGCCCTTGATGCTTTCATTTTCCAGTCCCAGCATGGTGGGCACACTCGGGCCGTGAATATCGACATCCAGCAGGCCCACGCGCAGACCATTGAGCGCTAGCGCCATAGCCAGATTGACAGCCACGGTGCTTTTGCCGACGCCGCCTTTGCCGGAGAGCACTACGATTTTATGATTGATACGGCAGAGTCTGGCCTGGAGACGGCGACGGTCCGCATATTCTTCTTTGCTTTCGTTTTGCTGCTGATTTTTAGCGGTGCAGCCTGAGTCTCCGCACGAATCACATGTTTTCTTACTTTCCACTTCAATATCCTCCCTTTACTTATTTTTTTCTAAATAATCGTCGCAGGCGGCAGTCAGCGTGTTGGCCGCCAGAAGCGCACAGTGTTGATGGTCTTCGGGCAGGCCTTCCAGCGCGTCAAGAACATCTTTTTGTGTAATGGTTTTGGCTTCCTTGACGGTTTTGCCTTCGGCCAGGCAGGTCGTCATACTGCCCGCGGCCAGCGACGGGCCGCACCCGTCCGTAATAAACGATACACTCTCTATTTCCCCGCCTTTCACATTGATCCAGAATTCCATCGTGTCTCCGCAGGGACCGGTAATCCGGGCATAACCGTTAAACACCTCAAGCCGCCCCAAGTTGTGCGGATCATTGGCGAGCCGGGTCGCCTTGAGATAAAATTTATCGAAGTTAATCACTTCCTCCATTTTTCAATATTTCCTCTTAAACGTTTAGATAATTCCATATGTGTTTAATATCATCGGCACTGGGCGCGTTGATTTCAACAACCGCTTTTTTTTGTATTTGCGCCCGGGTGACAGATGAGTCGTAGCGGATGCGCCCGGCAACACTCACGCCTGTGCTTCTGGCTTTTTCCTCGATTTGCCGTGTCATTTCTTCGTTGATATCCCACTTGTTGACACAGACAAATGTGGGAATCTGAAAATGGCGGGCCAGCGATAACACCCTTTCCAGATCATGCTCTCCCGACACCGTGGGTTCGGTTACGATCAAAACCTGAGTCGCACCTGTCAGAGATGCTATCACCGGACAGCCGATGCCCGGCGGGCCGTCCACTAAAATGATATCATGGTTTTCCTTTTCAGCCAGATGTTTGGCTTCCCGGCGAACGGTGGATACCAGCTTGCCGGAATTTTCGGCAGCAACGCCCAAACGTGCGTGAATCATCGGGCCGCAACGCGTGTCCGACACAAACCACTCACCGCAGCGCCGCTGGGGGAAATCAATGGCGCCCTCCGGGCAAAACCGTACGCAAACTCCGCAGCCTTCACAGGAAACCGAATCGATAGAATACATATCCACATTATTGGAAATCGCGCCGAAACGGCACAGGTCCTGGCAGATGCC
>CAZXIP010000182.1:0-4348 GCA_964640755.1 uncultured Smithella sp.
AGAAAGATGGCTGTTTATACTTTTTAGAAAAAAGTGACTTTTTCAGGGACGACTACTTAAGTGTTGATGATTGTTTTTAGACAGAATGGTTTACACAAATAGAACTTGCAGATATCTCAAAACCTAAAGGTCATATTCACATTCAAGATCCAAGCTGTTATTTCATTTTCATAGTCTAATCCCGCAAAGGGATTATAAATGGGTTTTGTAAAATCTGTGGAGTTAAAGTTTTGGCTTGTATTGCTGCTTATCGAGGCTTTGGACTTCAATAAGGTAACACCAAAATCAATTCTGTCGGCATGAAGCAATTGGTGCAGGGCAAGATCCATGAGACCCTTGTATCTGCGTTCAGGCGGTTTGAGGAAGGAGATTTTTTTGGTCTCGATTCCGAAGCCAAAACTATAGAGTTGCATGTCCCCCATCGGAATCATAGAGAAATGGGATTCCTTAACAGATGTCGGCCTGGCGTCATAGCCGAAACGCAGAAAAACACCATCAATCGGTTCAAGCTCCAGCCCGAAGCTGTAATGTATGGTATCCTTGAAACCGTTTTCCAGCTTCATTGTAGAATCGCCGCCTGCATAGCCCATTAGTTTGGTCAGGCGAAAGAGTTCAATTCGCCGGTCAAAAGCGACTTCCGTGTTTTCCCAGCGTGACCACTGAACCCATTGTGCATCCGCAAGGAATTTAACCCGGCGGTGCGGCTTCAGCGCGATGCCCAATTGGGCGCGGGCGGGGAAGATGACCTCTATAGACATATCTCCTTCATGCTTATCCGGAGCAAAGGTCGGCAGGTCGAGCATGGCGGCGATGATAATTGTTGTCGGCGATGAACCTAGCCAATTGACGGTTCTCTGGAAGCGATTGCTGTACTCAAGCGCATACTTCCCTCTCATATCGGCTTTGGATTCACTCTGATAAACGCCTCCGATGGACAGCCAGCTGAAGGGCTCCCAAAGAAAGCCAACGTTGAATGATGTGGTCAGGTTGTCTTCGGCAACGAATTTCAGATTGCCTATGTCCTCATACGGACTGAGGCCTCCCCCGAACCAGGGTGCGGGAAAAGTCAGTTCCGAAACGATGGGTATTTCCAGGCCGACGGTTGCTTCCCCAAGAACTCCCGTCAGGGCCACCAGCTCGTTCGGTGAGCGCATACTTGTATCAAACTGCATCCGGGCCAGCCCAAAACCAAAGGACGCACCGACAGCGAGGGTTTTTGTCACCCGGTAGGAGATGGTTGGCGCCAATACCAGGCGGACAATGGACATTCTCTTTCCGAGGAAGCGCATCGGATCGTTTGGATCGGTGTGTTCCATGCCGACTGCGACGGGTGCATAAAGAGCGAAACCATAGGCGAAAGAAGAACCCTTGGCGTGATAAGCTATTCCCTGGTTCGCCCCGGCCATAATATTAAAGGGAAGCTGTCCTAATATGGGAAATTCAATGCTTGGCTTGGTGGAACTTTCTTGACCCGCCGCGGGATCGATGCCGTTATTGAAGTAGCCGCCAAAAGGTGCCCATAGCTTACCGGTATCCGGGTCGACAGCCTGTGTAAATTTGCTTTCGATATTCATGACGGGGACCCAGGAAAAACCCATAGAGAGTTCCGTTCCGCGAACCCGATCCAAACCGGCAGGGTTGAAATGAGCAGACAAAGGCCCCTGAGGATCTGCGGTGACGGCGCCACCCAGTGATTGTGCCCGTGTCTCGACGACCATCTGCTCAAAAAGCGCGGCGACACCTTCCCGGGGAAGACACACGAGAATCCACAGAAGAATAATAAATCCGAGTCTTTTCAATGTCATGGGCGCGTCTTTCATCAACATCCTTGCTTAAAAACTGAAAGGCAGACGGGCCAGGAAGAAAAAGTCCGGATCATTTTTCGTCAACCCGATACCAACTGATAATGACAGCATCCATTTTGGCGAAAAGCGCCAGCCGGTCCCGACAATCAAGTTTGCCGAACTGTAGGCCGGCGTTACGAAGACCGTCTCATTTCCTGTCACATAATAATCCGTACCCATATTGTATGAATACTGGAACTGGACGTTCATCGATAAAGCATAGGAAATAGAATAGGCCAAACCAAGGGCGGCATTGAAACTCATGCCCGGCTTAATTGAATCCACAATAGTACCATTTACGACATAATCGATATCCTGTGGTTTGAAACGGTAAGTAGCGCCGACACCACCGAAGATCATGGCCGGATCGATGGATTTAGTCATGTTCATGTTAAGAGCAACAGCATACGTGCCGTTGCCGGTCGGCAGGTCGGTCGCGCGGTTGATCTTATATGGACTCCTGCCCGTGGGAATGATACCCGTCAATGTGAAGATCGTCGTTGGCCATGTACCGCCACTTTTGAAAGGTTGGTAGTCCAGCCCTATGGTCAAATCACCCACATCTGTTGTTTCCTTGCTTCCTGAACTTCCCGTTTTGTCATAGGCAAACACAAAGGGAAGGTTGGCAGTAATGGTGAGGTTATTGAGCAAACCGTACTGAATACCAACAGCGTTGCGGATTGTGTGGTTGGCGCGGGGCAATACCGCCGTCATGCCCGCCTCGGCGGCGGCGAGTTCACTGGAGGAAGTGTATTCGTAGCGCAAGCTGTACTCCAGTTCGAATTTTCCCTTCTGCATGAGGGTGTATTCACGACCGACTGCGGTTAAGACACTCTTTTCCTTTTCCGACTGCTCTTCCGCCGTCATGGTGAGTTTCTCACGGGTACGGCCCTGTTCCTTGAGGGCTTCCACCTGCCTCTGCAGGTCATCAATTTTCTGCTGAATCGACCTGGGTTCATCGGCTTTCTGTTGTCTGGCGGGTGCTGCAACGGCCCCCGCTGAAGAATCCTGGGTCTGTTGTTTTTGTGTGTCTGCAGGTGTCTGGGCCATGGCCGGGACGATCATCAGGATGGAGATGATCAAAATGGCCAGCAGGATTATGTTTTTTTTCACGAAATCTTCTCCTTTGCATCCAAAGTTAACAAGGTCTATGATTGCTTCGCCTTTGCAGGCAATCCTAAAATATCCTCGGAACAAAATCTCAATAAATATATGATTTTATAATAAAATACCTTTAAACCTCATCTCGCTGTCGGCCGCACACCCATGGCATTATCAATGCGCAGATTTTCCATAAGGACAGATGGAGTGGGCGGTTGAAAATTGTTAAGGGCGTGACGTGTGGCGTCCAGATCGACAAACCTCAAGTCCTCATCTTTGAGCATGAGGGCGCTGTGAACGATATCGCCGTCGGTGACGACGAAAGCGACGTTGCGCTGCCACATTTTGCGGAAATCCTCCACAGGGTAACTGACGTTCCCCATGTAGGGATCGGCCAGAAAGACGTGATCCTGAACAATTCCCCTGAAGACACAGAAATGACTGTAGCCGAAGATTTCCACCGGAACGATGCAGGGTTTGCCCAGTTTCTTAAGATCCTCAATGTCCGCCTTGTACCCTGTTCCCTTGTAGCCCAGTTTTTCGACGAAACGTTTCATGTCCAAAAGCGAGAATGCCCTCAATTTCTCTATCTGCTGCTTGTCGCCGTACTCGACAAGGGCCTGAATAACCTGCTTTTCAGTGAACTGCTCGCCAAGGTAATAGTTGAGAAGTGTGGCCAGGGCGGCTGAGCCGCAGGAATAATCATATTGCTGTTTGACAATATGGGCATCGTTGAAGTCGGACTGGGCTTTAAGACCCTGATGGAAGGTAACAGGTGTCCCTTGCGTTCCCGATACAACCCGCAGCTCATCGCGTGGCACTTCCTGAATCGGAACATACGGATTCACGAGACCAAGAACAACAATGAGAAAACCGAAAAGAATAACCAAAAGAACTCCTTCGTTTACCCACTATCTCAGATAAAGTATTGACCTTATTATAAAAAAATGAATGCTCTCGTTATAAACAATTATCCACTGCCATAAAAAACAGTTATGACTCTGTTATAAATTGATTAAACGAGTATAGAAAAACGCGAAGCAAGTAAATACTACCAAAGACGTATTTTCCGTTTTTTTGAGAAACAGCAGAAAATTTCACCTTTGTTATTTGAACTTAATTACTCAGATTCATTCATGATACTCTTTGAGGCAAATATTTCATTTTATTTTATGAAAGAGCTTGATAAACAGTTTTTTTTACGTACCGGGCATGAAGTTTCTTTTTAAAATTCAAAGCCGGCGTATTAAGGCATTCGGTCAGGCTAAAAAGCTTTATACGCTCCATTTCACAAAAAGCTTGATATATCAGGCTGTTGAGATAAGAAGCAAAGTTTTTTTCCGATATTTGGCGTAGGTGAAAACGCCAAACAAATAAGTTTCGTCTGCCTTGAGTCCAAAATC
>CAZXIP010000183.1:0-4336 GCA_964640755.1 uncultured Smithella sp.
TTTCCAGTTCGAACAGTTTTTTGTATTGTTTGATGATTGCGTCCTTGGGTTCCATTAAGATGCGCACCAGGGAGTCTTCATCCAGATCATCCAGTGTGGCAATCACCGGCAGCCTTCCGATGAATTCCGGTATGAGACCGAATTTCAAAAGGTCTTCAGACCGGACATCCGCCAGAATTTCCCCTACCCTTTTTTCCTTTTTGCTCTTGATTTTCGCACCGAAACCCATGGTGTTTGTGCCGATCCGCTTGGAAATAATCGTTTCCAGATCATTGAACGCTCCGCCGCAGATAAAGAGAATATTCGTGGTGTCCACCTGAATAAATTCCTGCTGCGGATGTTTGCGCCCGCCTTTAGGCGGTATGCTGGCCGTGGTTCCTTCCATAATTTTCAACAGGGCCTGCTGCACGCCTTCACCGGAAACATCTCTTGTAATTGAGGGATTACCGGATTTCTTTGCTATTTTATCGATCTCATCGATATACACGATTCCTTTAGATGCCCGGGCGACATCGTAGTCTGCATTCTGCAGCAGGCTTAAAATGATATTTTCCACGTCCTCGCCCACATATCCCGCTTCCGTCAGGGTGGTGGCATCCGCTATCGTGAATGGAACATTGAGAAACTTGGCCAGCGTTTTGGCAAGCAGGGTTTTCCCGGATCCTGTCGGTCCTACCAGGAGGACGTTGCTTTTCTGGATCTCGACACCGTCGTTCGAACTGACATTGGAAAACAATCTTTTATAATGATTATAAACCGCAACCGAAAGAATTTTTTTAGTCTGCTCCTGGCCGATAACGTAGGTGTCAAGAAATTTCTTGATCTCCTTCGGCTCAGGCAGAATGTTCTTCGGGGTTTTCTCTACTGTCTTTTCTTCTTCCTCTACAATGCAGCGGCACAATTCAATGCATTCGTCGCAAATATAAGCGGTGGGGCCTGCTACCAGTTTACGAACCTCACTTTGCATCTTTCCGCAAAATGAGCAAAAAAGCATTCCCTGTCCTCGATTATCTTTACTTCTTTTGATCACTTGATCTCTCCTTTATTTATTATCCATGGATAATACAGGCTTTCTGACCACAATTTCATCGATCAAACCATATTCTTTCGCCTGTGCACTGGTCATAAAGTAGTCACGTTCCGTATCATTCATTATTTTTTCCAATTGCTGCCCCGTCAGTTCCGACAGGATTTTGTTCAATTCGTCCTTGAGTCTTAAGATTTCTCTGGCCTGAATGTCAATATCCGTTGCCTGTCCCTGAAAACCTCCCAGCGGCTGGTGGATTAAAATCCGCGCATGCGGCAGGGCAAACCTTTTTCCCTTCTCACCGGCCGCGAGAAGGATTGCCGCCATACTGGCCGCCTGACCCATGCATACCGTAGAGATAGGGGGCTTGATATACTGCATGGTATCATAAATTGCCATTCCCGAACTCACGTGACCGCCCGGGGAATTCAGATAGAAAAAAATTTCTTTATCCGGGTCCTCTGCTTCAAGATAAAGCATCTGGGCGACAACCACGTTTGCCACGTTGTCGTCAATTGCGGTTCCCAAAAATATGATCCTGTCTTTTAACAGGCGGGAATAGATGTCGAAGGCTCTTTCGCCCCGTCCATCCTGCTCCACCACCATCGGTATCAAGTTCACTCAGCAGCCTCCTGTTCCATCCCGACTTTCTCAACTTCTTTAATATTGGCCTCTCGTTTGATAAAGTCAAATACCTTTTTTTGTATTATTTCCGATTTCAGGGTGTTTATTCTGTCTTCGTTGTCATATGCGCTTTTGACGACCTCATAATCCGTATGATGAACTTCAGCTAATTCCTTGATTTTACTGTCTATGTCATCATCAGTTGCCACCAGGGCCTCTTTTTCGGCAATCTTTTTGATCAGAAGAAAGGTCTTGACTGTCTTTTCCGCTTCCTTTTTGAACTGATCGTGCATCCGGAAACTCAATTCCATGGCATTTTTTTCATCCATGCCGGCCGATCTCATTCTTTTCTGAGTGTCTGAAATCAGGTAGAAAATCTGTCTTTCGACCAGGGAAGGCGGGGCATCAAACACATTGGCCTCAAGAAGAGCATCAATGATTTTTTCATCGAGCTGTGCATCGCTCTGGCGTTTGCACTGCTCTTCCATGGACTTACGGACGTCATTCATCAAATCTTCAAGTGTATTGTACTTGTCAAAATTCTTAATGAAGTTTTCGTCGATCTCAGGAAGTTTTTGTTCTTTAAGCCCGTTTAGAGTCACTCTGAAGACAACATCTTTCCCGGCCATCTTTTTTTCATGATAATCTGCGGGAAATGTAAGGTTTATTTCTTTTGTTTCATTGTTTTTCATTCCCACGAGCTGTTCTTCAAAGCCGGGAATAAATCTTTTGGATCCCAGTTCCAGCAGGTAATTATCAGACTGCAGCTCCGGAAGCTCTTCGCCGTCCATTGTCCCTTTAAAATCAATCGTGACAAAATCGCCCATGGCCGCCGGACGATCATCCGTGATATCCTGCATGGTTGCAAACATTTTGCGGATTTCCCCAAGACGCTTTTCCATGTCCGCAGCCGATACGGCGATGTTCACCTTCTCCAGCTCCATCCCCTTATGGCCCTGCGGTTCGATATCCGGTTCCGTTTCAAACGACGCGCTGAACGAAAAGTTCGTATTTTCCTTCAGACCGTCCTGTTCGATTTCCGGCCGGGAAAGCGTTACGATTCCGCGCTCATCCAGTTCCTGCCAATAGTATTTATTGACAATGTTGGTTATCGTTTCTTCTTCGGCATCTGCCTTATAATAATTTTCCAGAATCTTGCGGGGAATCTTGCCCGGGCGGAAACCTTTGATTTTAGCTTTTTTACCAATGTTACGATAAACACTTTCCAGTTCATCCTGAACGACAACCCAGGGAATTTCAAAAGACATTTTTTTCTTAACCTGGCTGATATCCTCTACTTTTACGGGAAACTCACTCACTATCCTGTTCTCCTTAACATTTGATTATTTTTAGGCTCTTTCATTCTGGTGCGAGAGAGGGGACTTGAACCCCTAACCGCTTGGGCGGGCTGGATCCTAAGTCCAGTGCGTCTGCCAATTCCGCCACTCTCGCTTTTAAAACAATCAGGGGATTATATATTCATTATTCAAAATGTCAACGGGGATTTTTGATCGACACTCCGCAACAAAACCAGTTAAATTGAGCCTTTCGTCTTTTATCATCCTGTAAATGATAATTTCATTTAATGCAAGAAAAATTAAAGTTGTCACATTTTGTCAAAGGAATAACGATGGACAGGTGGTAGTAATGTATACTTTTACTATACCCTGCCATCACCCTGGAATTTACAAAAGTCAAGCCCATCCGCTTACAGATTATTATCGGTCAGGTTATACCATACGACTTCTTCCTCGGGGTGCTTCTCTGTCCAGGTCTTAGCATTTTTGCGCAAGTTCAGAAGTTGTTGCTGAGTCACTTTTCCGGTACCCTGGGGCATGGTAAATATTTGGAAACATCTTTTAATTTGAAACGAAAATATTTGATTTCTTTAAGTTTCTTTTTTGCTTTCTCGTTATCATGCGGCAACGTGAAGTCCATCATATCGCAATGCGGCGGGCATATTGGGTCGCCAATCTGCCGTTTAAATTCTATCAGGGCAAGTTCTTTGATATTTGTTTCGATTGTTTTTTTATTGCCACTTGCTGTCGGGGGCATATACGCATTTTCAGCACCGGATGACCGTGTTCTAATTTCCTCTTCTATTTCTTCAAGAGTTTTCTTTTTTCTGGGCAGGGTATCAATGTCAACGATTCGTCGCCCTGTTTCAGAATAGGCGATCAAGCCGGATTTGATAAGATTGAATAACTCAAAATCCCGAATCCCGTATTTTTTAATCAGGTCATGTCCAGAGATCATTCCCACCCTCTTTGTTTCATGTTAAACCTCATCATCCTCTTGACCGCAATTCAATACAGTTATTCAGCAACAGGCATGATCGATATGCGGGCATCCGCCACGCAACAGCCCTGGCCGGTTCCCATGGCCATGATCGGGTTCAAGTCCATTTCCTGTATCTCGGGAATATCTTCTATCAGGGCTGAGATCCTCAGCAGCAGTTCCTTGATGGCGGGAATATCCGACGGAGTAGCGCCTCTCCAGCCATCCAGGATTTTATGTGATCTAAAAGTATTAATCATGTTCTCTGCATCAATATCAGTCAGTGGATGAATTCTAAAGATCACATCTTTAAAGAGTTCGGCGTAGACACCGCCCAACCCGAACATGATAAGCGGACCGAAGTTTTTGTCCTGGGTTACCCCAACAATGAGTTCCACACCGCCTGCA
>CAZXIP010000184.1:0-1851 GCA_964640755.1 uncultured Smithella sp.
TTTAATTTACGCGCTGGCCTATTTGATGCGTTTACCTTCCCTGGTCGTTGTTCTCATTTTCGGACTGGTTATGAATAATAATGATTTATTTAAAAACAGCTACTCGACAAAATTGATTGATTTTAAAGAATTCAACGATGAAGTCTGTTCTTTTAAAAGCATCGTTGCCGAGCTTACGTTCATTGTCCGCTCATTCTTTTTTGTTCTGTTCGGATTTTACATCAATGTCTCAGATTTACTGAATCTTAATAATCTGGTCATAGCGTTAATCTTTACTTCCGTGATTTTCATATTGCGAGCCCTTTTTCTGAAAGCCGTTTTGCGGATGCCTTTGCAGCCTTTGTTTTATTTTGCCCCGCGCGGCCTGATTACAATCCTGCTTTTTCTTTATATTCCCGGAGCAATGTTACTGCCGTTCATGAATGCCGGTGTTGTTACGCAGGTTATATTCATCACTATTCTGATGATGGCTTTTGGAAATATCATTTTTCAAAGAGTTGATCAACTAGCAGTCCCGAAATCAAGACAATGCCAGGCGGTCTGTATGAACAAAAAAGATCCGTCCGGTAGTGACTTATGAGATCATGAAAACGGGAGTCTGCCGACTTTCCATCTTTTGCAAGAATGATATGATGGGAAAACAGACAAACGTTTTTTTCATCGGAACTTCCTTGAAATACCCCTGGCGGCAATCATGCCGGAAATGGCTGCACCCACGATTCCGCGGCTTTTTCCTGTACCGTCACCGGCAACGAAAACCCCTTTGACATTGGTTTCCAGGTGTTGATCGGTAGGGAAGTGTGTGTCAAAGAATTTTATTTCTGGTGCGTAAAGAAGTGTTGACGGATGAAGGATGCCGGGGATGATTTTATCAAGCCTTTTCATGGATTCCCAGAGATTGTCAACAATACGCGCGGGTAATCCAAGCGTGATGTCTCCCGGCGTGACACAACAGGTTGCCTTGCACATTTCAAAATGGCGGATTCGGCTGTCAAAAGTTGATTTGGTGCTCCTTCTTCCCTCACGAAAATCACCCACTCTCTGAACGATCGGTTGTCCACCGCCCAGCAGGTGAAATTGACGGGCGATCATATGCCCGAACTCAGTTGTATCAGAAAAGGGTGTAGTCAGAGCGACTGTATTGATCAGAGCGAAGTTGGTATTGAGTGTCTTGCGACCGGAAAGGGCGTCGCCGTTTACCAGTTTGAAATGGCCGTAATTTTCCAGGCGAACCCTGCCGCCCGGATTGGTACAAAAAGTTCTGACCCGGTCTTTGTGCCGGGTGGTCCTGAAAATGAATTTGGGATCGTACACGATATTTGTAATTTCGTCATAGAATTTCCTGCTAAGTTCAAGCCTGATTCCTACGTCGATGGGGCCAAAGTTATGACAAACCCCAAGCATGTCTGCTGTATCGCGAAACCAGTAAGCACCGCTGCGGCCCGGAGCGGCCAGGATAACGGGCGCTTCTGCCTGAAACACTCTGCTTCTTTTCCGCGCGGTTACGCGATAGGCGTTGCCGGTGACTTTTTCGATGTTCATGACTTCCGAATCCAGAAGAAAGACGGTCTTCTTCAGATAGCTTCTGAGGTAGTCCACGACGGCTTTGCCGTTATCGGTGCCCCAGTGCCATTGATCAGGTGCAATGAACTCAACGCCGTGCTCGTATGCAATATTCATCAGGACGTCAATTTTTTCATTTTTGTTGACGAAGGTAACCTGGTGGCAGCGGGGAAAACGGGTAAAGACTTCTTTGACTTCGTTGATGTAACGCTGTGCCGTGTCAACATCAATCTTAAGTTCATTCAGGTCAATGCCGATTCGATGATCGAAATTCAGTTTGCCGTCGTT
>CAZXIP010000184.1:1951-4332 GCA_964640755.1 uncultured Smithella sp.
ATTTGGATTTGAAAAAGATTGTTTATGGGGAGGTTCACATGAATAGTAAATGCAAAATGCTTATCAGGAATCTGCTGATTCTTGGCCTGGCAGGATTTTTTTCAGGGTGCATGGGTACACTGCTTAAAGACACAGGCAGTTTGAAACCTAGCGCCACGGCTACCATCCATTTTGAAAAATTTGCCATCAATAATGATTACAACTATTTTTTAACCGGTTCTGATGTTTATCCCGTAGCGATTTTTGGTCTCAAAAAATCGTATGAGATTGATAGTGACAAGGATCTGTGGAAGGAAATAGAGCCGAAACAGGAAATCATATCGGGGCTTGTGTCCAATATGCAAATGCGGTTGCTGGACTGCTGCCTGGAGAGAGCGCACGGTTTTGATATATTGGATAATCATGGACAAAAAATTGGTGAGTGGTACTCCATGATGGGGCTCATTAGCGGCATTGAAATAAAAGAAAACGGAAAAGTGGTGATATACCCTCCTTTGGACACGGATGATGTTAAAAAGTACCAGGGGCGGACCAGCGGCAGGGGAATGTGATATATTATGGACGATCTCCAATGAGGGCAATTATTTGAAAAACAGTAATCAGACAGGATTCATTTGATATGATACGCAGTCCGGTTCAGGTTTGTCTACGGTGATTCGGATTCCCTTGTTTTCTCGTAGGCATAAAACGGGATCGCGAAAGGACTGAGACTGATGATTTTTTTCCTCCAGGAGATGTAATCTGCAATTTGGTCTATCACATCTGCGGATGCATTGATAAATTCCACTCCCACTTCGTAATATTTGTCTTCAATGATACTTTTCGTCCATATTATTTTTCCGATGGCCGTGATCTTTTGTTTTAGTTTCTTTAATGTGAAATCAATCTTAAGAAGTGTATTGACGGGCAAATGAACGTTGCCCCGAATCCTGGCGCCGGAAACAGAGATGTCTTCGCTGTAATTGTAAAAAATTTTTCCCTCGGGAATGTGGTTTTCTGTGGAAAGGACCGTTGTGTTAATTTCGTTTAATTCCTTCAGTCGTTCAGATTTCCTTTTTTCTCGCATAACGATATATTCCTTTTTTTCATTTCGTTGTATCCTGTAAGCATTCGTGTTTCGCAGTTTGCTGCGATCTAATGACGTTCATTTACACCTCGACAGTTTTCTGCGAAGTGGTTGATTCTGGAATTCTCGTTTTTTTTCTGATGATCGTTTTGCTTGTTCGCGCGTGTAATAATAAAATCTCTTTTATGTCAAGAAAAAAATCTCATTGACAAAAAAAGGGAGCAGAACATGGGAAATAGTTTGGCATTGTATTACAAATTGGATTTCCGTCATTGCAAAAAATTAATTTTTTTATTTTCATTCCCTTTGAAATCCACAACGCGGGTTGTGAGGTAACATCCGGGGCAGGGGCTGTCGTACTTACGGGCGCCTGCCAGGATTTTTCATGTTGAACTGTTGTTTCTTTCGAATTGGCAGGAATTATGTTGCAGGTTGATTGGCAAATGCAAATCCGTTCTTGCCGGCTTTCTTGATTCTGTACATTGCTTCATCCGCTTTCTTAATCAGCGCCTCCATATCTTCACCGTCTGCAGGATAGAGCGCGATTCCGATGCTTGTGCCTACAACGGCCTGATTCCCGTTGATATTGATGGGGCGGGAAATCACATCGATGATTTTACCGGCAATCCCGGATGCATCCTGAGAAATATGAATATCGTCTGCAATGAGCAGAAACTCATCTCCGCCAACCCGGGCCACCGTATCGCTTTCCCTGACGCTGGAGAGTAACCGGTGTGCAACCTGCTTAAGAACATAATCTCCGGCATCATGCCCGAAGTTGTCGTTGACGGCCTTGAAACCATCGAGGTCAATAAACATGACGGCTGTCATTTTTTTGTTTCGATGAGACCGGTGCATGGATTTGGACAGATAATCTTTGGCCAGTCTCATAACCGGAAGGCCGGTCATTGTGTCATGGGTTGCCAGGTAACGAATATGTTCTTCCGCCTCTTTGCGTTTTGAGATGTCCACAAACGTCTCGAGCAGTTTTTCCTCGCCGCCGATTCGGATCTTTTTAACGGATTTCAGGATATAAAATGAACTTCCATCGGCCCGCAGCAGGGTGCATTCCCTGTTTTCCAGATCCTGGCCGAGGTCGGTGATGGGGCAGCTGCCGATTTCATTCGGGCACAAAAATTTATGGCAGACGTGCCCCTTGATTTCGTGCTGCCCAGCGCCAAAAAGATTCGCTGCGTGGGAATTGGCCTGTTCAATCACGTGGGAGACAGGGTCGACTACGACAACACCCGCATCAACGCTGTCCAGGAGTCCGCGGATGGTATCCAGGCTTTCCTGCAGCGCTTCTTCCGCCTGT
>CAZXIP010000185.1:0-4320 GCA_964640755.1 uncultured Smithella sp.
ATTCCCAGATATGCAGCCGCCGCGCTTTTGATATTGCTGGATCGCCTCAGTGCAATTCTGAAAAGGCCTTTTTCCACCATCGCCATGATTTCTTCATGCAGTCTGCTTTTGCCATTGTCAGATCCATAAAGGACAGTTGTCAGATCTTCCAGTTTTTTTTCCAGCATTTCTTCCACGGCCGTGTGGCATTTTTCCTGAAGGCCGCTTCCTGGTGCCGGTTTGTTTTTTGTTTTTTTCACACTCATGATCCTAATACCCCTGCGTTTAAAAACTGTCTCTTCAATTCATTCATTTCTCGATGATCCTGATGTTCAACACCGCCGGATTTTACAGTTTTAGAATCCCGGTTACGATAATTGCTGCAATAATCAGAACGACAACCCAGGTCAGCACGATCAGAGATGTCCGCCTGACGGGATGCTCCAGATAATTTTTTACTTCCACCTCTATCTTTTCATCCCCCAGTTTTTCCGCCAGAAACCGGATCAGTTTTGTATGATCCTCCAGAAGATTGGACAAGATATAAAACCCTCTGGTTGTCGTGAAAAGAAAGTAGGCCTTGTTGCGTATGATGACAACGCCCAGATGAGTGATTTCCGCCCAGGTGAATATTTTTGTGCGGAAAAATTTTCTTATACGCAGTCCGGTCTCGGATACGGCAGCTTCCCTTTCCAGGGCTTCAATACCAATCATCATGGTGATAATGAATAAGGAAGCCAGAAGTATTTTTTCCCAGGACTCGCCGCCAAACAGGCTTAAAACCAGAAGAACAAACAGAAGAACAACAGCTGTGAGAAAAGGAATAATAAAGGCTTTCTGAATTTTATAAACCTGTTCCAAGGATGTTCCTCTGATTATTTTGCCGGTTTCCTGATGAAACTGCCGCTTTTGCCGCCGCTTTTCGTCAAAAGCAAAATATCGCTGATCACCATTTCCCGGTCCACGGCCTTGCACATGTCATAGATGGTCAGGGCGGCAACACTGACCGCTGTCAGCGCTTCCATTTCCACACCGGTTTGCCCAAGCGTCCGAACCTGTGATTCGATAATGATCTTTGAGTTTTTGCGATTAATTTCAAACTCAATATTGATGCCCGTCAGCTTGAGCGGATGACACAGAGGAATAAACTCACCGGTTTTTTTGGCAGCCATGATGCCCGCGATTTTAGCGGTTGTCAGCACGTTGCCTTTGGCCATCTTTCCTTCTTCAAGGAGCGTTAGCGTGTCGCTCTTCATTGTGACTGAGCCGCGGGCCCTGGCTTCGCGGGCCGTTTCATCCTTTGCAGTTACATCCACCATGTGAACATGGCCTGCGTCGTTAATGTGTGATAGTTTTCTCATGGCGACGGCTGACGTACGTTTGATTTTTTTGAACACTTACCGGTTAATTCATTTGGAGAGAACCTAGCACAGCGTTCCTGATCAGTCAAGGAAGTGGGAAAGAAATTTTTATACAATTAAAAACTTGATATATATGAGTTAATTAGCTATTAGCTATCCATCTAAATTCTTTCCTGGAGAAAAAAGTGTTTATCAAAGTGCTCAGCATGAGCGTGATCGGCATGGAATCATTTCCTGTGTCGGTCGAGGTGGATGTGTCTCAGGGACTGCCTCAGTTTTCCACGGTCGGCCTGCCGGATGCGTCCGTGAAAGAAAGCCGGGACAGGATCAGGGCCGCCATCAAGAATTCCGGTTACTCTTTCCCGCGATCTCACGTGACCATCAATCTGGCGCCCGCGGATATCCGCAAGGAAGGAACGGGATTTGATCTGCCGATTGCCGTGGGGATTCTGGCCGCGGAAAACATGATTGAAGAAGATGCTCTTTTGAATTGCATTTTCCTGGGAGAACTGTCGCTGGATGGCAGCATCAAGGGGGTGCGGGGTGTTTTGACTGCCGCTTTTAAGGCAAGGGAGCTGGGCACACGATCGGTATTTGTGCCCCGGGAAAATGCCGCGGAGGCGGCAATGGTGGAAGGTATCGATGTTTATGGCGTGAGCACACTTCCTGATGTTGTCGAATTTCTGGCAGCAAGGCAAACCATCGCGCCGCTTCGGACGGACACGAAAAGACTTTTTCAGCAGAATCATCACTACGATGTCGATTTCTCAGAGATCAAAGGGCAAAAACTGGCGATGAGGGCACTGGAGATTGCAGCAGCCGGCGCGCATAATGTATTAATGATCGGTCCTCCCGGTTCTGGCAAAAGCATGCTGGCCAGACGGATGCCGACGATATTACCGGATCTGCATTTTGAGGAGGCCATTGAAGTCACCAATGTTTTTTCCGTGGCGGGTCTTCTGAATTCAGGGGAAACGCTGAAAGCCGTGCGGCCTTTCCGATCGCCTCATCACACCATTTCCGACGCAGGCCTTGTTGGCGGTGGACAAATGCCGCATCCCGGAGAAATCAGCCTTGCTCACCTTGGCGTTCTTTTTCTTGACGAACTGCCTGAATTCAAAAGAAATGCGCTTGAAGCGCTCCGCCAGCCGCTGGAGGATGGAACCATCACAATTACCCGATCGTCTGTTACCGTAGGCTTCCCGGCCAGATTCATGCTGGTGGCCGCCATGAATCCATGTCCCTGCGGATATTTTGGCGATCGGGTCCGCAGTTGCCGCTGTTCCGCCCAGCAGATCCGTCAGTATCAGGGAAAGATATCCGGTCCCCTGCTCGATCGCATTGATTTGCATATTGCTGTGCCGTCTGTGAAATACCGTGATCTGACGGGAAAAGAAGAGGGGGAATCGTCCGCCGCCATAAAAAAACGGGTGGATCAGGCGCGCCAGCGGCAAAAACAGCGCTTCAACGGCGTCAGCATTCTCACCAATGCGCGCATGATGGAAAAACAAATCCGGTCTTTTTGCGCCATTGATGAAGAATCTCATCTGTTGATGGAAATGGCCATCGAAAAAATGGGTTTTTCCGCACGCGCTATGAACCGCATCCTCAAAGTGTCCCGCACCATTGCCGACCTGGAAGGCGTCGACAAAATTGAACCCGCACATGTTGCCGAAGCAATTCAATATCGAAGTCTTGATCGAAGGATCGTTTAGTGGTATAAAAATTTATTATGAATATATTCTGCTGAAAGATATTTTTGATTAAAGAGGAATTTATGAAAATTAAAATCGTGAAGGCTCTGCCCAAGTACCTGAAGCCCAAGCCTGATCAAACCAAGTTAGGTTTTGGCAAACATTTTACCGACCACATGTTTACAATGAAATACAAAGAAGGCGAAGGCTGGTTCGACCCGGTCATTGAGCCATACCAGCTCCTGCAGCTCGATCCGACGGCTATGTGCCTTCATTACGGCCAGGAAATATTTGAAGGATTGAAAGCCTATCGGGGGCCAAAAGATGAAATTTATCTTTTCCGTCCGATGGAGAATATCAGAAGAATGAATGTGTCCGCCGCAAGGCTTTGCATGGCTCAGATGGACGAAACAGTTGTTTTCAATGCCCTGAAGCAATTTGTGCAGTTGGAGCACGAATGGATTCCCAGGGAGCCTGGATCATCCCTTTATATCCGTCCAACGATGATTGCCACAGAAGCTGCACTTGGCGTGCATCCGTCCAGTGAATACCTTTTCTTTATCATTGCAGGTCCGGTGGGGGCTTATTACGCGCAGGGGTTCGGCCCGACGAAAATTTATGTCTCCGAGGAGTATGTGCGGGCGGCACCGGGCGGTACGGGAAACATCAAAGCTGCGGGCAACTATGCCGCCAGTCTTTACGCCAGCCGTATTGCCAGCGATATGGGTTACACGCAAGTGTTGTGGTTGGACGCTAAGGAGAAAAAGTATGTGGAAGAGGTGGGCACCAGCAATATCTTTTTTGTGATCGGTGATGAGCTGATCACACCGCCTTTGGGAGGAACCATTCTGCCGGGTGTGACGCGGGATTCTGTGTTGAAGCTGGCTGTTCACCTGGGTATAAAGGTGACTGAAAGACGACTGGCCATGGACGAAGTGATCGAAACGATCGAAAAAGGAACCCTCAGGGAAGCTTTTGCCACGGGAACGGCCGCCATCATTTCGCCAGTCGGACAGATCTTTTTCCGCAACAGGGAGTACATCATCAACGAAGGAAAGACCGGCGCTCTTGCGGATAAGTTATATAACGAAATCCTTCATATTCAATACGGAATCACGGAAGATCCTTTTGGCTGGCGTGTGCAGGTCGTCTGATGGCGTGGCAGGAAAAGCACCTAAGTTTCCGGTGATTACCCCTTGGATACGGGTATTTGAAATTGTATTCCACAACGTTGTGGAAAGGCCTGTTGATAACCATGTTTATAAATTCGATAAGTCCGCAATGGC
>CAZXIP010000186.1:0-4312 GCA_964640755.1 uncultured Smithella sp.
GGTTAATGAACAACCTGATCCTGATGTCGTGGCCAGGCCGCTCTACTTCCACCATGAGGATCTTGTTCACAACCTCAATGAAAAAAAGACTATCTCGCAGCAAAAGCTCACCAACCTGTGGAACAACATCCATTTTATGGATGGTACGGTCCAAGTTCACCTCCGTCATTACCGGGACAATAAAGAAATACTTGTCGAAGCCTATCCGTTGCCCTGCACTGACCAATCCATGACCTGCTATTGGCCGGAGAAAAACCGTCTGTTTGTAGAAAATGCGAAAATTCTGGATATTATTCTCACGGATGGGCTTATGGTATTTCTCTTGCCCACAAAGATTAGGGACATTCAGGAAGATCATTTTTCCATGAAGGTACCCGAGAAGGCCTATGTCCTGGGTAAACGCCAGGCCAGGCACTTTAATTGCCATGGTGTCAGAGCCACACTGGTCCAGGATGGATTCCAGGCACAGGGGCAGTTGACGGATTTCAGCTCCCGTGCCTTTACCATCAAGGCCAGTCCGTTCGGGGCCAGTTCCTTCCTCTGGTTTAATTCCGACAGGCCATCGACCATCAATTTTTATCGGGATGGCCATATGGTGTTTTCAACCTCTTGCCGGTGTATCAGGCAGACATCAGACCAGGATATTCGCGAAATTGTGTTTTCTCCGACAACCAGCCAGATCAGCCGTTTTTTAAAGAAAAAATGGCGAAATCCCCGTGTTCGGGTCAATCCTCTGCCAAATATTACCTTTGAACATCCACTCATCTCTAAAAATATCCAGATGGATATAAAAAACCTTTCCTCTTCCGGTTTCTCTGTTGAGCTTTCATCCGATGAAGATGTTCTGATACCGGGGATGATCATCCGGGACTTGAAGATGAACTTTTCAGGCGCAATGCCCATATCGTGCAAAGCACAGGTCCTGTATCGCCGTATGGAAAGAAAGAATCTTATCTGTTACGGTTTTGTCATTCTGGATATGGAAATCACCGCTTACAACCGGCTCTGTCATATTGTGATGAATATTCTGGATCCCGGCATCCATATAGCCGACGAAGTCGATTCCGATCGGCTGTGGGAATTTCTTTTTGACTGCGGTTTTATCTACCCTAAAAAATATTCCTTGGTGCAGGCGAACCGGCATCACATTAAGAAGACTTATCAGCAGCTGTATCGCCATAATCCGGAAATCACTGGGCAGCTTACTTATCAGCAAAACGGCCGGATTTACGGGCATGCCTCCATCGTTCGATCCTACGGGTGCGCCTGGATGGTTCATCACCTTGCCGCCCGTCCGCTTAATAACAAGAGGACAGGCCTGCAGGTCCTGAAAAATATCATGTATTATTTCAATGGCCTGTATCGGCTGCCCACCGTGTCGATGGAATATATGATGTTCTATTTTCGCCCGGAAAACAGGTTTCCTGATCACTTTTTTGGCGGTTTCGCCAGGCATTTTAAAAACCCGCGTGCCTGTTCGATGGATCTTTTTTCTTATCTGAATTATCCGACAACCTGCTCCCGCAAACCCCTGCCGAATGGGTGGTCGCTGGGAGAGTGCACAGCTGCAGATCTGGAAGAACTGAACTATTTTTACCGCAATACTTCCAATGGCCTTCTACTGGATGTTTTGCGTTTAGATAAAGAGGATGATGAGGGTGCCCTGCTGGCGGAACTATACGCCCGCCAGGGATTTATCAGGAGCTGCCACAGCCTTGCTCTCAGTCAACATGGCAGAGTCAAAGCGGTTCTGGTGGTGAACCAGTCGAATGTCGGCCTCAGCCTGTCAGACTTCTTAAACGGGCTCAAAATCCTTGTGACCGATGCGGCAGGTCTGCCCTGGCCAGTCCTGTCCGCGGCCATTTCCCAGGTGGTCGGCTGTTACCGGGTGGAACAGATCCCCATTCTCATTTATCCATCTGATTATTTTCAAACGCAGGAAGTTCCTTTTTTCCAGAAGAAATATAATCTCTGGATTATAAATATTCATTACGGGCGGGAATTCAGTGAATACATGATGGACAATATGAAGTTCAGGCTCAGATTTATCATCCGGCTTCTCCTGAAAAAGTATAAAGGAACCTGATGGAAGAAAAAAAGTATTACAATAGTAGGATTATCAAAAGCTATGTGGAATATCTGAAAAAGTTCTTCCCGGATATTGATATAGCTCCATTGCTAAAACACGCAGGCATTGAAACGTTCCAACTCGATGATGAAGGACACTGGCTGACGCAGACAGAGGTTGACCGTTTTCATGATATGCTTGCGAAAGTTACTCAGGATCCGGATATTTCCAGAAAGGTGGGACGTTCTTCGATAACCTCCCGTGCCTCAGGCGCTCTCGGACAGTATGTTTTTGGATTCATTAATCCGGCAACGGCATATGGGGTCATTGAGAAGCTTAACAGTCGCCTCAGCCGGGCGACAACTTTTAGAACCCGGATTATTGCTCCGGACAAGATTGAGGCCAAAGTCACTCTGTTGCCGGGTGTAGAGGAAAAGCCTTACCAGTGTGCCAACCGGCTCGGTACAATGGAGGCCCTGGCAAAACTTTCCACTAATAAGTTGGCCAACATCGAACACCCCGTTTGTGTTCACAAGGGAGGGGACTGTTGCCTGTATGTCATTTCGTGGGAAAAAACTCCTTCCATGATATGGAAACGCATTCGCAATTATGCCTCTGTCATCGGTCTGGTCCTTTGTATCCTGTCTCTGAAATACATACCAGTTGGTCAATGGGATGTATTGGTCCTGTCCTATATTATACTTATGATAGGGCTGACACTGAAAACCGAGCATCAGGAAAAAAAGGAATTGTCATCCGCTATCAACACCCAGTCGGATGCAGCCGACCGCCTCCTGGATGAAATCAACAACCGGTACAACGAAGCCCTTTTAGTTCAGGAGATCGGGCAGGCTGCATCCATGGGGATCGAGATTAACAAGCTCCTCAAGCATGTGATGAAATCACTGATTGTACGTCTGGATTTTGACCGGGGAATGATCATGCTGGCCAACGAGCAAAAAAACCTGCTCGTTTATTCGGTCAGCTGCGGATACAACCCAAAAGATGAGACCTACCTGTCAAATGTTGTATTTCATTTGGATAACCCGAATTCAAAAGGCGCCGCTGTTGAAGCCTTCAGAAAACAAAAACCTGTTTTGATCAATGATATATCGCTTGTCGAAAAGGACATGTCTCCAAGGACCCTTGCTTTTGTTCGTGACATGGGGTCGCAGTCCTTCATCTGTGTTCCGATTGTATACAACGGGGAGTCCATGGGGATTCTCATGGTGGATAACGTCCAGACGAAAAAGCCCCTGGGCCAGACAGAGATCAATCTGCTGATGGGCATTGCTCCACAGATCGGCATCAGCATCAGGAATGCTGTCTCTTACCAGAAAATCAGGGAAAGCGAAGAACTTTATCGGACCATCTTCGAAAGTACAGCTACCGCCAATATCATCGTTGCTGAAGACTCGACCATCCTGATGGCCAATAACAACTTTGTCGGTCTTTGCGGATATTCAAAACAGGAACTGGAAGGAAAGATGAAATGGGAGATTTTCATTCATCCTGACGACCTGGGAAAAATGAAAATCTATCACAAGATGCGCCAGCAGCGTTACAGATCAGCGCCGCCCTCATCTTATGAATTTCGCGCCGTAAACCGCAGTGGTGATTTTCTGAATCTCATGATGAGTGTGGCCATTATTCCTGATAAGAAAGAAAGTATTATTTCGATGATCGATTTAAGCGGCAAGAAGAAGCTGGAGTCGCAGCTTTTGCAGTCGCAGAAGATGGAGTCTGTGGGACAGCTGGCAGGAGGCGTTGCCCATGACTTCAACAACATGCTCAGTGTGATCATCGGGAATGCGGAAATTGCCCTCAACAGGGTTCAGGATACCGATCCTGTTTATAAACAGCTTAAGCAAATTATGAGCGCGGGGATGCGGTCCGCGGATCTGACGCGCCAACTGCTGGCCTTTGCCCGGAAGCAGACCGTCACCCCGAAAATTCTCAACCTCAATGACACAGTGGAAAGCATGCTCAAAATGCTGAGGCGTCTCATTGGTGAGGACATCAACCTTATCTGGTTGCCAAACAAAATTATATGGCCGGTGAAAATGGATCCCACCCAGATTGATCAGATCATGGCAAATCTGTGCGTCAATGCCCGGGATGCTATCAAAAACGGGGGCAAGGTTACTATCGAAACGGGGGTTTCTTTCTTCGATGAAGCATACTGTGCGTATAACGCAGGTTTTGTTCCCGGTGATTATGTCCTTCTTTCTGTGAGTGATACCG
>CAZXIP010000187.1:0-4302 GCA_964640755.1 uncultured Smithella sp.
AAGCACTGAAATAGGCCAAAGCGCGGATGCCTTCGGAATGGGACTTCATCCACATCAATTTTTTGCGGACATCGGGATGGTTGATGATGGTAACGGCTTTAGCGTTGGGGTTCTTCATTTCCCAGACGGGAGTACTCTGGACGCGCTCTTTGGCGTAAGCGACTGCATGCTGAAAAGCAGCCGAACCAATAGCGACACCCTGCATACCAACGCCGAGACGCGCTTCATTCATCATCTGGAACATGATCTTGATACCGGAGCGTTCCTCGCCGAGCAGTTCGCCGATGCACTTTCCGTCTTCGCCGAAGTTCAATGTGCAGGTGGCGTTGCCGTGGATGCCCATTTTATGCTCGATACCGCCGCAATTTACATCGTTGGGCTCGCCCAGGGAACCATCGTCATTGACGCGGACTTTCGGAACGATGAAAATGGAAATTCCCTTGGTTCCTGCCGGATCGCCTTCAATGCGCGCCAGAACGGGGTGAATGATGTTCGGGGTCAGATCATGGTCGCCAGCCGAGATGAAACATTTGGTTCCTGTGATCAGGAACTTCCCGTCGGGTAGACGTTTGGCTGTTGTCTTCAGGGCACCGACGTCGCTTCCTGCACCCGGTTCGGTCAGGCACATCGTACCGGTCCATTCGCCGGAAAAACACTTCTGCATGTATTTTTTCTTCTGCTCTTCGCTGCCGTAAACGTTGATCAGATTGGCGGCGCCGTGAGTCAGGCCGGGATACATAATGAAGGCATAGTTGGCCGCGCAGAACAATTCCGAAACCGCATAACCCGCGGTATGGGGTAATCCCTGGCCACCGACATCGGGAGAATCCATCGGATTAATCCAGCCAGCTTCACAATATTTTTTGAACGGTTCACGGAAACACTTGGGCACGGTTACTTTTCCGTCTTTGATATGACAGCCTTCTTCATCCCCTTCTTTCAAGGTCGGGAAGATTGAAGTGACCGCCATCTTCTCGGCTTCGCTCAGAATCATCAGAACATCATCCTTGGAATACCCTCCATAATCTTCCGATGCAAAAATTTTCTCCATGCCGAATTGTTCGAAAAGAAGAAACTGCTGATCTTTTGTGTTTACCAATAAATTGCCCATAACTGACTCCCTTCTTAAAATAGTTTAATATATTGAACGATAACAAACGTCCGTTTGCTTCTGTTTTTTCCCGGCTAAAGAAGTGCTGCAGCAATAGCTGAGGATACCGATGGCATGACTATAATTCCACTTTTGACTGAAAGTCAATCAAAATAATGATAATTGACCGCTTTCATGATGATTTGTCAAAAAAAGGATCGAGAAAAGGAATCCGGATTATTTTATTATTTATTCATTTGATATTCATAGTATTTTGCTGTTTTGGCCAGTGCCCGGACCGCCCTGGGAAGTCCTTCGTAAACCGGAATGCCGGCCGACATCAGAATATTTTTGAACACGGGAATCCATTTTCTTATTTGTGCCGAAGACTCATACTGACGCGACACCACCATCATCGGTTTTCCGAGAGCATGCTTTTGCCCATCTCCTGCCAGATAAGAGGCAATGGTTTTAAGATAGGCGCCTCCCGGCTCTTTGTTGAATAACCAGTCAAAGGGAACAGAAATGATAAAATTATCAATTTCACCGCTTCGGGCGACAAGCTGTAGCACTTCCCCCATCAGCTTCAGGTAAACAAAGGCCACTGCGGCATCTATCGGGTTGCGGATCATCGCCCCGGCAGGCGGGATTAGTTTTCTCAATTCCCGCATCAGGTGTGCCGAAAGAGCCGGAAGTTCCAGATTTGCCTGTGCACAATTATCAGCAACCGATACGCCTATGCCGCCGCCGAATCCAAGCACGGCCGTTTTCCTGCCGCGCACTCTTCCCAGGCGATGAAACGCCTGGGTGACATCCGCCATTTCCTCGAGGGATTCAACAGAAACGGCGCCGGTCTGTCGGAAAAAAGCCTTCCATATCTTTTCCCCACCGGCCAGAGAGCCTGTATGGGATGCAACAGCCCTGGCTCCCGATTCCGTCAAACCGCTCTTATAGATGATCACCGGCTTTTGGCGATTGATCCGTTTCACCAGATCCATAAGGAGACGTCCATCCTTTACGCCTTCCAGATACATCGTGATGATCCGGGTTTCCTCATCACGGGCAAGATAATCCAGCAGATCGGTACTGTCCACAGTCAGGGCATTGCCGTAACTGATGGACTTGCTGAAATGTATTTTATAGTGATCGGTCAGATAATTTGAAAAATCCTGGGCATTGCCGCCGCTCTGGCTGATCAGGGAAACCGGTCCGCTTTCCGTTGATGCGCTTTCCCATGTCAGCATCCGCATTTCGGGAATGTAAAATCCCATGCAGTTCGGACCGATCACCTGCAATCCTCCCTCCACGGCAATCGCTTCAATTTCCCGCTGGAGTCTGATCCCCTCCTCTTCCCCTGTTTCCTTGAAACCGGAGCTGAAAATGTGGATGTTCCTGTTGCCCGTGGCAACGCATTCTTTCAGGATGTCGGGAACCAGCCTACCGGGAACAGAGATAATGACAAGATCCACAGGCTCAGGCAGAGCAGACAAATTGGGATACGCCTTCACGCCGCTGATTTCCTGAAGCCTCGGATTGACGGGGTAGAGCCTTCCCCGATAGCCGAATTTTTTCATGCAGCCGAACATTCCGGCAAACCCGCCTTCATCCGGGATTGAAGCACCCACCACTGCAACGGATTTCGCATGGGTCATGACATCAAGGGCGGCGCGAATTTCGACAGATCGTTTTTGAGACAATCCCCTGACGGGTACTCCGTCTGTTCTCGGGACCGTGCGTTCATCCAGCACGACCAGGGCATCCACAGCCACCACCTTACCCTTCGGAGTAACAATCAGCGGATTGATATCCACTTCCCTGATGCCGGGATGTTCGATCCCGAGCTTTGCCAGACCGAGCAATGTCTTGACTAGATGATCAAGATTGACCGGCGCTTCACCACGGAAATCACCCAGGAGCTTCCGGGATGAAATTTCTTCTATCATGCGTCGGGCCTCTTTTTCATCAAAAGGCGCAATACGGAATACGGTATCGGCCAGCGCCTCTGTAAAGATGCCGCCGAGTCCAAACATGACCATCGGGCCAAACTGTGCATCTCTGAACAGGCCGGCAACAAATTCCCGCTTTCCCTCAATGAAAGGGGAAAGCAGGCATCCTTCCCAGTCATCGCCTGCCGATTCCCTGATGGAACGAAAAGCCTCACGGATTTCGCCTACGGATTTCAGGTTTGTTTTCACCAGCCCGCGTTCTGTTTTATGAAGGAGTTTTGCGCCGTGTCCCTTGACAACAACCGGGAAACCGATTTTCTGCGCAAAGGCAACCGCCTCCTTTACATTTAAAACCACTCTGTCTTTAACAACCGGCACCCCATATTCACCCAGCAGCTTTCTGGATTCCGATTCGGTCATGGATAACCGCCCTTCTTTTCTCATCCGCGTGATCAGTCTGTCTGCGCCCGTCATCTTCATTTTTTCTTTCCTCTGCTCTTTATCGTCATTGCCGCCGCCATCGGTATGCTTAACAACAAGTACTATAACTATAACGAATAAGAACCGTCAACATGTAAAAAGGAAACATTTTGTAATAATATGCAATAATATATTGACTCCCGGGCTTATTCTTCCTATAATTCACGATACTTATTTTGATTATCCTGCTGTATATTTTTTCGACCCTGCGGAGTGGGATTTTGAACCCGCGAAAAGGAGGAATTCATGTTTGATTTTTCTCTATCCCCTGCCCTGGCCTGGGCTTTAGTCGGTCTCGTTCTTCTGATTGCAGAACTGGCAACAGTCAGTTTTATCCTGTGTTTTATCGGTCTCGGCGCGCTTATTGTCGCACTCACCACGTGGCTCGGCATCACATCATCGTTCAGCAGTCAGCTGATTGTATTTTCAATATCATCCCTGTCGCTTCTTTTCCTGCTGCGCAAAACGGCAAAGAAACTTTTTGCAGGACATGCCGATGCGCCGCCTGATTATGCAGGACAAAAGGTTGAAGTGGTCAAACCGATCCCCGCCAGTGGTGAAGGAGCCGTCCGATACCGGGGCTCGGACTGGATTGCATTCAGCGATACGGCCCAAACCATTCCTCAAGGCGCCACGGTGCAGATTCAAGCTATTGAAGGCATTCGCGTTAAAGTAAAGCCTGTCGAATAAAACATAAAGGAGGAATCATCATGGAAGTTGTTCTGCTTGTTCTGGCCGCGCTGGCCGTGATTATCATCGCCAAGGGGGTTTGCATCGTCCCGCAAC
>CAZXIP010000188.1:0-4290 GCA_964640755.1 uncultured Smithella sp.
ACCGATATTTTCAAAGGCGATACGGGGCTCTTCGGCATTGTACCGCTTCTGGATACCGGAAATGCCAATAACAATTTTTTAATCATAGGGTATTTTTCCACGGCAGTCATGTTTGCCTATCTGTGGTTCATCAACAAAGTCTTGAAATCGCGCTATGGACTTATTATGGCGGCGATCAACGATGATGAAGAGGTTGCCCATTCCATCGGCATCAATATTAACAAGGTAAAGATTGTCGCATTTGTTACCGCATCCACCCTGATCGGAATCATCGGATGGTTTTACGCTCATTATTTCAGTTCGTTTGCCGGCATCACCTATTTACCCCTGACCTTTATGCTGAAGATATTACTGGTCCTGATGATCGGCGGTCGCGCCCAGGTTTTCGGCTGCGTGGTCGGCGGCTATTTTATTGCCTTCCTGGAAATGCTGATGATTCGATTTATGGGGCCGATCCAGCCGCTGCTGTTTCCCATTATTCTGCTGATTTTGTTATTTATTCTTCCGGAGGGATTATTCGGCCTTTACCGGAAGCGCCGCTATCGTGAGTATTTGCCAACCATTCATGTGCGGAGGTAAGCATTCATGACGCCATTACTTAAGGTGAGCAATCTGGTCAAACGGTTTGGAGGGATTATTGCGGTCAACGACGTTTCCTTTGAAATTCATAAAGGGGAAACGCTGGGATTTATCGGCCCCAACGGTGCGGGCAAATCAACCGTGGTCAATTGCCTGACAGGGTATTTCCCCGTCACCTCCGGCAAAATTGAACTGAACGGCGTGGATATCACCCGCATGAAACCGCACCAAAGGGCGCATATGGGGCTTGCGCGCACCTATCAGATTCCGCGGCCCTTTCCCGAATTGACCGCGCTGACGAGTGTTCTGGCCAGCTCCATCTCCGGCAAAAAAAGAATCAACCAGAGTTTTCAGGATGCAATGTTCGACGCGACACACTATCTGGAATTTGTGGGACTCTTCAGTAAGCGCAATATACTGGCGCGCGACCTGACATTTTATGAACTGAGAATGCTGGAATTGGCGCGCGCCCTGGCCACCACGCCGCAGCTTCTCTTTATTGATGAAGTGATGGCGGGGTTGAATCCCGGCGAAGCTAAAAACGCCATTAAGATGATCAGGAAAGCAAAAGAAGAATTCGGCGTCACCGTTTTCTGGATAGAACATGTCATGGCGGTTTTAATGGAAGCGGCCGACCGGATTGTGGCCATCAATTACGGATCCAAGCTGGCGGAAGGGACACCGGATGAAGTCGTCAATAACGATGATGTAATTGAAGCGTATCTGGGCAGAGGCTGGAGGGAATATGCTTGAAGTCAACGAACTGAGTGCGTCTTACGGCGTCATTCCGGCGCTGCACGGCGTCAGCTTCAATATCCGGCAATCGGAGATTGTGACCATTCTCGGATCTAACGGCACGGGGAAAAGCACCATTTTGAACGTCATTCAGGGGATGATGACCGGCAGTTGCGGCAGAATCATTTTCCGTGACGAAGCCATCCAGGGTTTGCCGTCACATAAAATTGTCAATCGCGGCATTGTACAGGTTCCCGAAGGAATGAGAAGTTTCCCTTTTATGACCGTTAAGGAAAATTTGATACTGGGCGCTTATCGCAAAACGTCATGGCCCAAGAGAAAACAGACGCTGGAATATGTATACAGCCTTTTTCCAATTCTAAAAGAAAGGTCCAATATGTCGGCGCGGCTGCTTTCCGGTGGCGAGCAGCAGATGCTGAAAATCGGTCGGGGGCTGATGGCCAACCCTCATCTCTTAATGGTCGATGAACCATCGATCGGTTTAGCCCCGCTGATCGTGGACGAGGTGTATGAAACTCTCGGTAAACTGCGCGCTTCCGGCCTGACCATTCTGCTCACCGAGCAAAACGCTCTGCGTGCGCTTCAGCTTGCCGACAGAGGCTATATCCTTCAGGAAGGACGAATCGTTCTGGAGGGAAGCGGGAAAGATCTGATGAAGAACAATCTGGTGAAAAAGGCATATCTGGGGAGATGACGATGGAAGATTATTTTTCCTACACCGCAAAACTTTTCAATCCCGACGAGGCAGGTCAGAAACCGGAAGCGCTCAAGGGCGTCCGGGTGCTGGATTTTTCCCACGTCATCTTCGGACCGATTGCAGCCAGACTCCTGGCCGATTACGGTGCGGAAGTTATTAAACTGGAACTTCCCTTTTACGGCGATCTCTGGCGTCCGGCCACTTACTGGGGGAAGTACTGGAAACATTCCAATCCCATCTGGCACAATATCACCAAAAACAAATATTTTATTTCAGTCAACCTGGCGCTGAGAGAATCCAAAGAGTTGATCTATAAAATGGCTGAAGATGCCGATGTCGTTATTGAAAATTTTGCGCCCGGCACGGCGGACGCCTGGGGCATCGGTTATGAAAAAATATCAAAAATCAATCCAAAAATCGTTTTTTTGAGCTGTTCAACTTACGGACAGTTTGGTCCGATGCGCTACTTCCCTGGCTGGGATCTGCTGGCCCAGGGCGCCAGCGGCGTTCTGACGCTAAATGGATATCCGGACACAGACATCTATTATAAGCTGCCGGATTACGTCGGCGATTTCGTGCCCGGCAACTTCGGAGCCATGGCGGTATTAATGGCCCTCTATTACAGGAAAAAAACCGGCAAGGGGCAGTATATTGATATGGCGCAAACAGAAGGGCTGATGCGTTTGCTCTATCATTATACGTATTATTCGGTAACGAAGGAGGCGATCGGGCGCACGGGGAATACAGACCCGACGATGATGCCGGCATCCATCTTTAAAACAGCCGATAACAAGTTCCTGGCCCTGGCCTGCGCGACTGCTGAACAATTTAAAAACTTTGCCGGTGCAATAGGAAAGGAAGAATTGGCCTCAGACCCGCGCTTTGCAAATACGCTGGAGAGGTTAAAGCCGGAAAACGCCAGGGCGCTGACTGCGATGGCGGTTGATTGGGTCTTGTCAAAGTCCTGCGCTGAAATTGTCAAGCTGGCTGATGAGCAAGGATTCCCTGCAGCGGAAGTGGCGGATGATTATATGATTGCTTATGAAGATTGGCGGCGTAAACGGGGAAGTGTGGTTCTTTTCAAGGATGATGTTTACGGCAACCTGGCGATTGCCGGTCCGTCCGCGCAGCTCTCCGGCACGCCCTCGCGCACCAAGTGGCTGGCCCGGCCCCTGGGCTATCACAACCGGATTGTGCTTAAAAAATTTCTGGGGCTCTCGGAAGAGGAGATCAAGAAACTGGAAAAGAAAAAAGTTGTCGGGACATTTGATGACCGGCCTGGGCTGAAACCACCTGTTTATTACAACCTGAGCGAAGATCCTATTTATAACTACGGGAAAGAGGTTAAAAGATGAGCGCCAAGGAAGAAGTCTATACCCGACATGGGGGCAAAGGCGGCGACCGCGGGAAAATGCTTGCCGAAATGATGAATGCCGAAGGGAAACCGGAAGTGCTCGACGATATCCTGGTGCTGGATGTCAGTTCCGCCAATTTTGCGGGCATCATCGCTGCGAGTTTCCTGGCAGAATTTGGAGCCGAGGTCATTAAAATTGAGCCGCCCGACGGCGATCCGGCCCGACAGATTACACCCTTCGGCGTCACGGTCCAGGGAGTGGGCATTCCTTTCATGTTCGAAGGACGCAATAAGCGATACATGACGCTCGATATTAAAAACAATCCGGAAGACAGAAAAATTTTCGCAAGACTGGCTAAGAAAGCGGCGGTTGTCATCGAAAGCTTCGCGCCGGGCGAGATGGACGGATGGGGGATCGGTTACCGTCAATTGAGTGTCGATAATCCGGGGTTGATTTATATCGCGCTTTCCGCCTATGGCCAATATACGGACAAGGCCAGGCAGTCAGCGAAAATGCCGGATACAGATATCACCTCACAGGCGGGTTCCGGGCTTCCCGCGCAAATGGGGGCGCCGCCCAACGAACCCGAACCCCTGAACTGGCCGCTCAGAGGCGGCATGTGGGCGGGCTGGTATATCTCCGGACTTTCCGCGGCACTGGGCGGCACAGTCGCCCTGGTCCACCGGCAGAATACCGGCCAGGGTCAGATGGTCGATGTCGCCGGCATGGATGCGTATTCTTCCATGGTCGGCATGCCGGCCACCATCGGTTTTACCTGGGAAAAAGCGCGCCCACGGATCGGCGTCCTGGATTTCATCCTTTACCCTTATGGACACTGGAAATGCAAGGACGGCTTTGTGGCCATTGCCGCGCCCCGCGACCATGACTTTCGCGCTCTCTTAA
>CAZXIP010000189.1:0-1118 GCA_964640755.1 uncultured Smithella sp.
GACCGCACGCCATGGGTGACCCCTTCCCGGAAATGACTCATTTCCCTCACTCCGTCCATCACGGATGTCTGCATTTCGTTGATGATGTCCGAAATATCCAGTGTCGCAATTGCCGTTTCATTGGCCAACCGTCCGATTTCCCGGGCAACCACAGAAAACCCTCTTCCATATTCACCGGCTTTTTCCGCCTCGATGGCGGCATTCAGGGACAGGAGATTGGTCTGGTCGGAGATTTTCGTAATCGTTGCAATAATCGTATCAATACTGCCGGCCTTTTCGCGAATCAGGGCAAGTTTATCAGAAATGCTGCCCGTTGTGTCTGACAGGGTATGCATGGCTCCCTGCAAATCTGCGAGGCTCGCCTGACCTTCATTGGCAAGACTGGAGGCTTCTGAGGCAGCTTTCCTGACGCCATCCATGGTCCTCGCCAGCTCCTGAGAAGTCGCTGAAATCTGCTGCGAGGCAGTGCCGACCTGTGCCACATTTCCCTCAAGGCTTTTCATGGCTTCTTCCTGCCGGCCTGACGCGGATACGATGGAGGTCGCGGTTTCACGCAGGGTATCGACGGCTTCCCTTATTTTTATCGTTTGTTCACGAATGTTCTGGGTCATATGATTAATGGACCGGCTCAAAACACCCACTTCATTCAAGCTGCCGCGGGTATCGATTTGAACCAGGAGATTGCCTTCGGCTACGTCGTTTGCCGCCGTGGTCAGTCTGCTCATGGGTGTGGTGATAAAGTGCCTTGTAAGGAGATAAACCAGCAGCGATACCGCAATGGCAACCAGAAGCATGCCGATAAACGTTTTGGCCAGAAAGGCATAGATCCCGGAAAGAACTTCATCATACGACCGGCAAAAGATAATATACCAGCTGTCTTCCATGTTCAGCTGCGCGGTTGTAAGCTTCTCCACATAATAAACTTTCAAAGTGCCTGCAAAGTCGGATAAAAAATAGGTCTCTCCGGCCGCGATGCGGTCCATGACCGGTTTTATCATGTCCCGACCCTTCGGATTCAGAATTAAGTTTTTCTGGGGATGCGAAATAATCATGCCGTCATGATCAATCATCGACAGATAACCGGTCATGCCGATCACGGATTTCTCAACAAAAAACTC
>CAZXIP010000189.1:1218-4258 GCA_964640755.1 uncultured Smithella sp.
CAATCATCGACAGATAACCGGTCATGCCGATCACGGATTTCTCAACAAAAAACTCTGTGAAATAATCCATTCTCGGGGCAACGATTGTTGCACCGATGATCTGATCATTGTGCAGAACGGGCACAGCGACTACAAAGATGGGATTTCCACGCAGGATACTGGGATAGACCTCACTGATGAAATAGGGCTTCCCAGAGAAAACATTCCGTATATAGCTGAAATCGGGACCGCATTTTCCGATGGTTTTGCCGCCTACTGTATCGATAAAGAAATTCCCGTTTCCGACGTTCTTTTTTTCACCATGGACATCGATGGACAACGTCTGACCGTCAGCAAGCTTGATGGCCAGGGGAATGTTTTCATAATACGGGTAAAGCGCGTGCATCTCCGAGAGGAACTTCTGCCCGGACGCCCGCTTTTGCTCATCCAGCGGGGCTGCGCAGGCATCAATAATCCGGGGATCCCTGGCTATCGTCTGGGCTGTTCGAATCTGCTCCTCCAGCCACCTGATCAGGGCCTGATTTGTTTTTCTGGCAATGATCTCTGACAGTTCACGGTTGGCTTTCATGGCTTCCGGTTTGCCCAGATAATACGCGACAATCCCGAAAATGATGAAAAGCATGATAATGGCAGGAATGAGCAGAAGAAGATACTGGGTAGAAATTTTCCGTGAGGTTTTTTTGCTCAATGAATCCGGTGCCGGCATATTGATTCATCCAGTGGTTATATTTTATGGTGGATACTTTGATGTTATCGATACCTCATATGCAATATTTTATCAACCATTTCGGCAAACTAAGAAATAATGATTCAGGACACGGAGGCTGCCTGACTCGACGATTTCTCTTGAAAGGACCGGTCGCACGCGATAACATAACACGGCCTTGAAAAGGAGATCTCTGTGATGAACAAATACGACGATGATTACAGGGCAAAACTGACAACCTGCGAAAATGCCGCGGCAGTCGTCCAGGACGGAGACACGCTGATTCACGGGGTCACCATCGCGGAACCGCCGGGCATGCTGACCGCCATTGCCCAGCGGGCAAGGGCAGGCGATCTGAACCAGATTAAGGTTTATACATTCAACGCCCAAAAGCATTTTGCCCGGACGCTGGGCAGTCCGGATATATCGGATATTGTCGATTCCTATACCTGGTTCGTCAGTGAATCATCCAGAAACATGGTGCAGGTTGGACTGACCCAATTTATCCCCGCCTATCTTCATCAGATACCGAAAATCGTCATGGAAACCATGGACGTCAATGTCGCGGTTGCCACCGTCTCCCCGATGAATGAAGATGGCTACTTCAGTTTTGGACCGTGCAACGGCTACCTGTCTGTCATGGCGGGGCTGTGCAAGACATTGATCGTCGAAGTGAACGAAAACATGCCTTTTGTTTACGGAGAAGCGCTGATTCACATATCCAATATTTCGATGATTGTGGAAAACACGGTCCCGTTGCCGGAAATCCTGCCGATGGAGTCGAATCCTCTGGATCCGGTGATCGGAAAGATCATTGCCGAATATGTTCCGGACAGGGCGGTGATTCAACTGGGCATCGGCACCCTTCCCAATGCGCTCGCCTCCTGTTTGCAAGGGCACAAAGATTTGGGCATCCACACGGAGCTTCTCTGCCCCGGCATGGTGGACCTGATCGAAAAAGGAGTGATTAACGGACGGCATAAAAATGTGCACACGGGCAAGCATATTTTTTCTCTCGCTTACGGCGGCAAAAAGACTTTTGAGTTTATGGACGGAAATAAAAGTTTCGAAAATTATCCCAGTTCCTACGTCATGAACCCCGGGGTCATTGCGCAGAATCACAGGATGACGGCCATTAATGCCATCCTTCAGGTTGATCTGCTGGGACAGTGCAACGCGGAATTCCTGGAGGGACGTCAATACAGCGGAACAGGGGGCCAACTCGATTTTGTCCGGGGAGCTTACGACTCGCCCGAAGGCAAATCCATCCTCGTTTTATACTCCACGGCTAAAAATGAAGAAGTATCGCGGATCGTCAGCCGGTTCCCGGCGGGAACCATGGTCACAACACCACGCAACGACGTGCACTATATCGCGACGGAATACGGCATCGTCAACCTCAAGGGTAAGTCCACACGGGAGCGTGCGCTCGCCCTGATCAGCATTGCCCATCCCAAATTCCGTGACGAACTCATGCGGGAAGCCGAAAACATGTCACTCATGTAATTTTCACCTTCATTTTCGAGGACGAAAAGATCAATTTGATTAAATTCGTTTGTTTGCTTCATCGGTAGATATCTTTGCGATGTCCAACCTTTGAAGCCCAAACGGTCAATCCTCTATCATGAATAGAATAAACGATTTTATTTTTTTGGAAAATACTTAACCTTGCTTATATCTTTAAAGTCCACATCCTGAGTCCATATAGTGGCTTTGAATTCCTGCGCTGTAGCCAGAATAATGCTGTCTGCCATTGGAAGATGATGCTCCAGACTCAGCCTTGCTGCGGATAGCGCCAATGACGTGTTTAGGTCTACGATTTCTCCTTTTTGCATGGCAACAACAGCTTGCAATGCATCATTTTCACTTGATTCTCGCAGGATGACTTTAAAAACCTCATAAATGGTTATTGCGGGAACAATAAGTGTGGTTGGATTACTCAATGGAATCATAAAATGCTTTGCATTTATTTCATCGGCAAAATAAGCAAGCCAGCCTGAAGAATCCACAATATTCACAATCTGTCTTCCTCTCGCTTGAATTCTGTATTGATGCCTTTGAGAAATCCACGGAGCTCTTTGATCTCACGTTCAGGAATAAGTTCAATCCTTCCGGCATATTCTACGACTTGCATTCTTTGGCCAGGTCGAAGTTTTAATGATTCTCTAACATTTTTGGGAATAACCACTTGATATTTGGGCGATACGATTACCGACTGCATACCAATACCTCCATCGATACATTGTGGTATGACAATATCACAATCGATACAATTCTGTCAATTATTCTGTGCACAACGGCAGTCATTAAATGCATTGAATGGAATCGTTCCCT
>CAZXIP010000190.1:0-4227 GCA_964640755.1 uncultured Smithella sp.
TCTGCCAGTTCATCGAAGATTCTCCCAAACCGGTCATCGCTGCAATCCACGGAACAGCACTGGGCGGAGGACTGGAAATACCGCTTAGCTGTCATTTCCGCATTGCCTTGCCATCCGCAAAGGTTGGCCTGCCGGAAGTGAAACTGGGACTTCTGCCCGGAGCGGGTGGAACACAGCGGCTGCCTCGTGTGGCCGGAGTGCAGGCGGCGCTGGAAATGATCACCTCCGGCGTTCCCGTACCCGCGGCGCGGGCTAAAGACTTGGGTATTCTTGATGCAATCATTGAAGGTGACCTGAAGGCGGAGGCGCTCGCCTTTGCTAAAAAAGTTACTGATGAGAAGCGTCCTGCCCGCAAAGTGAGCGAACGGCAGGCCAGAGTCGATTCTCCTTCTGTTTTTGACGATTTTACCAAAGCCAATGCCCGCAAATTCCGTGGTGCCATCGCCCCGTATAAATGCATCGAAGCTGTCAAAATTGCCGCCGAACTCCCCTTTGGCGAAGGCATGAAACGGGAACGCTCCATATTTCTGGAATTGCAGGCATCAGACCAATCCAGAGCGCTACGTCATGTTTTCTTCTCCGAACGTGAGGTTGTGCGCATACCGGGGCTGCCCGATGATCAGCCGACGCGGGAAATCAGGTCCGTGGGCGTGCTGGGCGCGGGCACCATGGGCGGCGGCATTGCCATGTGCTTTGTCAATGCCGGCATCCCCGTCGTCCTTCTGGAAGTCAAACAGGAATTTCTGGATAAGGGTCTTGCGGTCATCAGGAAAAACTACGCGGGCACCGTTGCCAAAGGCAAACTCAAGCAGGAGGCCATGGACAAGCGCGTGTCGCTGATTAAACCGACCCTTTCGTATGACGACTTGAAGAATGTTGACCTGGTCATCGAAGCGGTCTTTGAAGACATGTCTGTGAAGAAAGAAGTCTTCAGCAAGCTTGACACCATCTGCAAGCCCGGAGCAATTCTGGCTTCCAATACCTCATATCTGAATATCGATGAAATCGCGTCAGCCACCAAAAGGCCGCAGGATGTCATGGGCATGCATTTCTTCAGCCCCGCCAATGTGATGCGTCTTCTGGAAAACGTGCGCGGCGCGAAAACGTCACCCGACGTTTACGCCACCGCCATGAAAGTAGGCAGGACCATCGGCAAAGTGCCGGTTCTGGTCGGTGTCTGCGACGGATTTGTCGGCAACCGCATGCTGGCCAAGCGAACCCGCGAATGCAGCTTCATACTTGAAGAAGGCGCACTGCCCTGGCAGATCGACAAGGCCATCTACAACTTCGGGTTCCCGATGGGTCCCTATGCCATGGGCGACATGGCCGGCCTCGATATCGGCTGGCGAAACCGCAAGGCCAAATTTGATTTGCTGACACCCCGCGAAAAGGCCTGTAATATCATTGACAAGATTTGCGAGATGGGGCGTTTCGGACAGAAGACGGGTTCCGGTTTCTACCAATACGACGAAAAGCGCAATGCAACGCCCGATCCGATCATTCAAGAACTCATTGTCAGGCATTCTCAGGAAGTCGGGATCACCCGCCGCACCATCGACGATCAGGAAATTATCGAACGGGCAATATACTCCATGATCAATGAAGGCGCGAAAATTCTGGAAGAAGGAATCGTGGCCCGTCCACTCGACATTGACGTCGTCTGGCTCAACGGTTATGGCTTCCCCGCTTATTTAGGAGGCCCGCTGTTCTATGCCGATACTGTTGGCCTGAAGAAGGTTTACGATGCAATTCTGAAGTACAGGGATCTCATCGGCGCCGAATACTGGACCCCCTCACCGCTCCTCGAGAGACTGGCCATGGAAGGAAAGGGCTTCTACTCAAAATAAATAAGGGAAAAGAAAGCATAACCGGGATTAAAACGATAAAAGTCCGAAAGATCGGGTATATTCCTTTAAACAATGGGAAAATATCTACAAACAAAATACGACTAGACTGTATCTTAGGGAATAGAGATGAGATCCGCGGGCGGAAAGGGTGACCTGAACAACGGGGAAAAATATAAAAAACGTCAATTCATCTATAGGGGTGTGGATTTATGGAAAATGTAATTTTTATCAGTTGCGCGCGTACACCCATCGGCGCATACGGAGGTTCTCTCAGGGATGTGCCGGTTTACCGGCTGGCCAGCCTTGTTCTACAGGCAGCGGTGAAAAATACGGGAATCGATCCGGCCGTCATTGATGATGTCATCATGGGATCGGCCTACCAAAACGGCGAGTGCGCCAACGGAGCGCGCATGGCCGTGCTGGACGCGGGCTGGCCGGACACTATTCCGGGGATCATGCTGGACAGACGCTGCTGTTCGGGGCTGGACACCGTGTTTTACGGGGCCATGAAAATCCAGACGGGCAACGCCGAACTGGTCATCGCGGGCGGCATGGAATCCATGAGCCAGGGAGAATTATACATCCCCGGAGACATCAAGTGGGGATTGGGCGGGAAAACCCATGATAAATACGGGTTCATGCCCCGCGGCCATGGCGCGCTGGCGATGTGGGGCATTCCATTTTATGACCGTATCCAGCGCGGACGCGTCATGTCTCAACCCATCGCTCGCTACGGTGAACTGAGCTCGATGATGACCTGGGCGGAAACGGCAGCCAAAAGAGAAAAAATCACCCGCGAAGAAGCTGACCTCTGGGCGCTGCGCAGCCATCAAAGAGCCATCGCGGCACAGGATGCAGGCAAGTTCACTGATGAAATTGTTCCTGTTCCCATAGGCCTTGACAAAAAAAGCGGGGAAACGGTTTATCTGAAAACAGATGAGGGACCGCGCCGGGAAACCACACTGGAGCGACTGGCGAAACTGAAACCCGTTTATCAGGATGGTGTCTGCACAGCGGGCAATTCATCATCGGAAAATGACGGCGCGGCCGTGGTTGTGATGGCTTCTGAAAAGAAAGCAAAAGAACTGGGCATAAAGCCCCTGGCCCATTTCCGCTCCTGCGCAGTTGCGGCCACCGACCCCACCCTCACCTACCCTGCGGTCCCGGCGGCAGTGGAAAAAGCACTGAAAAAGATCAACGCGACAATCGATCAGATGGACCTGATTGAAGTGCAGGAAGCCTTTGCCGTCCAGTGCCTTGCGGATGCAAGGCTCTCGGGTCTTTCCGATGCACAGATGGAGGCAAAGGTCAATGTAAACGGATCGGGCATCTCACTCGGCCATCCCATCGGCGCAACCGGCACGATGCGTCTTACCACCCTGATCAACGAAATGGTGCGGGCAGATAAGCGCTTCGGACTGGAAACAATCTGTGGCGGCGGTGGCCAGGGGATATGCCTGATTATTGAAAGAAAATAAAAATCCGGGAGGATAAACAATATGAATTTCGCATTGACAGAAGAACAAACGATGATTCAGGACACGGCCAGAAGTTTTGCCGAAAAAGAGATCGCGCCGCATGTGGAGGAAGACGAGAAAAATCATTTCTGGCGCAAAGAAATTTTTGACAAGATGGCCAAACTGGGTTTTTTCGGCTTCTCCATCGACGAAAAGTACGGCGGAAATGGCATGGGCTTCCTGGAAGGCGCGCTGGCTATTGAACAAATCGCCAAAGTACACACCTCCTGGCGGATGGCCTTCAACATGCAGTGCTGGGGCCCCGCGCTGACCATCCAGAAATTCGGCACCCAAGAGCAGAAGCAGCATTATATTCCAAAATTCGTCAGCGGTGAATACATCGGCAGCTTTGCCATGACCGAACCGGATATCGGCTCCGACGTCGCTTCAATGAAATGCCACGCCGACGATAAAGGCGATTACTATCTGCTCAACGGAAACAAAATGTGGATCACCAACGGAACCGTCACCAATCACGGCCTGCTGTATGTTAAAACCGATAAGGACGCGGGCGCCAACGGCATAAGCTGTTTTATCATGGACTATTCTCTTCCAGGCATCACCCGCAAAAAAATTAACGAGAAGGTGGGCCTGTGGGCCTCCGACACGGCGGAGCTGACGTTTGAAGACGTGAAAGTGCCCAAGAACCTCTTATTGGGAAAGCTCAACCGCGGGTTCCAGATGTGCATGACGCAACTCAATTCCACACGCCTGGGCTGCTCCGCGGGCGCACTGGGCCTTTCCGGCGCGATCCTGGACGCCTCTGCAAAATACGCTACGGAGCGCTGTCAGTTCGGAAAGCAGATCGGCAGGTACCAGCTGATTCAGCAACAGATTGCGGAAATGAAAGTCGGACACGAAAC
>CAZXIP010000191.1:0-4171 GCA_964640755.1 uncultured Smithella sp.
AACGGAGGAGAAGAAATGACGAAAATTGATATTATTCAGAATGTTTACGAAAAACTCGGTTTTTCCAAGAAGGAATCAGCGGACATCGTTGAATCCGTGTTTGACATCATTAAAGACAGCCTTGCTCAGGGTGAAAGAGTAAAGATTTCCGGCTTCGGCAATTTTATGGTCAAAGAGAAACGTGCCCGCCGCGGCCGTAATCCTCAGACAGGAGATGAAATCTCCATCACCGCGCGCAGGGTTTTGACTTTCAAATCCTCCCAGGTATTGCGCAAGTCTCTGAACAGTTGATAAATTGTTTTAACTGCACGAATAGCACTGAAAAACTGAATAGCTTGTCCGTATTTACAGGACAGGTGTTTTTTCAGTTTTGCGGATATATTTCTCCTTAAGGATTCAGGAATTGTATGGACAGCATAATTCCCGAAAAATCTTATTTCCGGATTGGAGAAGTGAGTAAAATCCTCAACGTTGAGCCTTACGTCATCCGTTACTGGGAATCGGAATTTAAAACGGTGAAACCGGTAAGGACAAAGACATCTCAGCGGCTGTACCGCAAAAAAGACGTGCAGGAATTATTGACGATCCGCAATCTGCTCTATCAACAGCGGTTTACCATTAACGGTGCAAAAAAACAGTTAATGAAAATGCGTGACCAGGACGAATCGACGGCCACGGCAAATGAAAAATTGATTTACATAAAAAAAGAGTTGGAGCAGATCCGAAAGATCATGAGCTGAAAAAGCCGGCAACGATCATTGCCGGCTTTTTTTATTCTGTGTGTGAATCGTCTGTTACTTCTTGCTTGCTCTTTTGGATGCTTTGAGCGGATTGATTTTCTGGGTCTCCTTGATCTCCAGCTTTATGTGTGATGCGCTCGGGCAGTTGCCGGTTATCCACTTGCTTTTCGGGTCCGGGTAAACCTTGCAGAACTTGCCTGATTCGTACTCGAAAATTTTATTGCAGTCGCCGCATTTTTCGATTATCGCAACACAGCTGCCGCCTATGAAACCGCAGCCTTTTTTGCTCATAAAAGCGCAATCCGATCCCTTTTTAACTGTTTCACAAAACATTTTGTAAGACCCCCCTTAAGTAGTGTCAATGGTGTAATTGTATCAGACGATGCGGAAAAAGGCAGTAAATCAGAATGTATCCACAGACGTCAATGAATCAAAACCGGCGTGTCCTTAACAGCAAAAAAAACGCCTGTCAAGAAAAATTACTGTTTGTCCGAAAAGCTACAATTCTGAAAACGGAGTATTTCATCCAATACGCTTACGATCGCTTATTGTATCAGGTACGTTATTCTGCCATTCTCTCATGACGTTTCATGCCCAAGGTGGACGGGTTTGGCGAACGGGCAGATGAATCGAAACATTGTTTCTTCTTTCATAGATCGGTGTCGCACTTTTTCCTGCGGGATTGTCAAACAAAAATGCCAAAATACCTGTCATTTTGATGTGATTGAATTGACTTCACCAGTCATTTGTGTTAGTTCGTTGCATCGTATAAAAGCGGAAATATAATAAGGATATGTGCGTTTGGAGCTGTGAGGAATGAAAAAAGGATCGTTAATAAAAATCTTCCTGAGATCTTTTTTTATTCATGCTGCCCTCAACTTCCGAAGAATGCAGAATCTTGGTTTTATGTATGCGATTATTCCGCTTTTGAATGAACGGAAATTATCCCGAAAGGGTGAGGAAGAATTGCTGGTCCGGCACCTGCAGATGTTTAACACGCACCCCTATCTGTCTGCGCCGCTGATCGGATCGATTGTCCGCATGGAGGAGCAGAGGCCGGAGGAGGATGACGCCTCTTCCATCCTGATGGTCAAGCAAAGCCTGATGGGCCCCTACGCGGCGATTGGAGACACTTTTTTCTGGGGTGCGCTCAGGCCATGCGCGGGCATCATCGGGGTAGGGCTGGCCTGGCTGGGTTCGATTCTGGCCCCGGTGGCATTCCTGCTGGTATACACACCCGCCCATATCTGGGTGAGAGCCAGGGGATTTATGGAAGGTTACGCCAGAGGCAAACAGGGCATTGAATTTATCCGCGGTGTCGATCTGCCCCGCATTGCCAACCGTGTGCGGTGGCTGTCCCTTGTCATTCTGGCAGTTTTTGGGGCCTGGTATCTGCAGGATGGTTATTCAAGCTTTGCCCGGATACCCTGGTTTGCCGTGACGGCGGTGTCGCTCGGAACGATCCTTTTCTGCTGGATGCTGGTTAAAAAAGGAATATCTCAGATCTATATTCTGTATGGAGCGGTGATATTATTTCTGATCTTTTCGTCGAAAGAGTTATTGCTGTGCTGGAAATGAAAACATTTAAATTAAAAAACAAGCTGGGAATGCATGCACGTGCGGCTGCTTCGTTTGTGCGCATCGCGCAGAAGTACAGAGCGGAAATATTGATTGAACGCAACGGTCAAACCGTCAACGGGAAGAGCATCCTGGGAATTTTGACGCTTGCCTGTCCGATGGGCGGTATGATAACAGTGACCGCCAGGGGCGCTGACGCGGCCGTGGCGCTCGATGAGCTCGAAGCACTGATTGAAAATAAATTTGGGGAAGAATAAACAACGATATGACGGTTGAACAGGGCAAGAAAACATTTGTTCTCAAGGGAATTGGCGTTTCTCCGGGGGTGGTGATTGGAAAAGTCTACCGCTTCGATCCGCTGGACGCCCAGGTATCTTTTTATAAGCTCAATGATGACAGTCTGATTCCTCATGAAGTCGAACGCTTCAGAAATGCCCTTAAAGAATCAACGAGGCAGCTTGTGGAGCTTCAGGAAAACCTGAAAAAAACAAAAGTCACCGAACCGCTTTATATTATTGATGTTCACGTTTTGCTCCTGTCGGACAAGAGATTCATCAACCGCACCATCAAATACATCCGCCGTCTGGGCGTCAATGCCGAATGGGCGTTGCGCATGACCCTGGATCATTATAAACAGATATTTGAAGGTGTTGAAGATGTCTACATCAGCGGCCGCATCAGCGATGTTCAGTACGTTGTCCAGCGGATTTTACGTAATCTGTCCGGCGAAAAGCACGAAACGGTTTGGGATGTCGGCTACGACGGCGTGGTGATCGTCTCCCATGATCTGTCGCCTGCCGATACGGCGCAAATGAAACTCGATAAAATTGTCGGTTTTGCAACAGACAGCGGCGGCCGCACATCGCATACCGCCATTGTGGCCCGTTCCATGGAACTGCCGGCCGTTGTCGGACTGGACAATGTTACCCGCTTTGTCCGGACGGGTGATGACATTATCGTGGACGGGACATCCGGTCTTGTCGTTGTCAATCCTTATCCGGACATGCTCAAGCGATACGAGGAAAAAAAGCGTCATTACGACGACGCCAAAGACGATTATCTGAAATATGCAAAGCTGCCTGCCGAGACAAAGGACCATTACCAGGTAGGAATTGGATCCAACATCGAATTCATCGAAGAAATTCCTTCCGCCATTACTCACGGCGCGGAACACATCGGGCTTTACCGGACGGAATTTCTCTATATTTATCGGGATGACCTGCCTTCAGAAGAAGACCATTTCAACAATTACCGGCAGGTGGTGACCGATAAAAATTTGTCGTGGGCAACCATCCGAACATTTGACCTGGGCGGTGACAAATTCACCAAATACCAGAAAAAAGACAAGGAATTAAATCCGCAAATGGGATTGCGGGCGATCCGCTTCTGCCTGAAGGAAATCGAGATTTTCAAGACACAGCTTCGGGCCATCTGGCGCGTGAGCGCGCTGGGAAGGGTAAAAATTCTGTTCCCGATGATTTCCGGCATTGAAGAAATCCGGGAAGCCAAGCGGTTGCTGGAAGAAACCCGCAGGGAGCTTCTGGCGGAAGGAGTGACGATTGCCGACCGGATGGAAATCGGGGCAATGATCGAAGTCCCGGCGGCCGCCGTCATTGCCGATCAGCTGGCGCAGGAAGTTGACTATTTCAGCATCGGGACAAACGATTTGATTCAATATGCGCTGGCCATTGACCGCTCCAACGAACGAGTTACCTATCTTTACGAACCACTGCATCCTGCCGTTTTGAGGCTGATTAAAACAGTGGTAGACCAGGCTCATCACGCAAACATTCGCGTGGCCATGTGCGGAGAAATGGCCGGTGATCCCCTCTGCTGCCTGATTCTTCTGGGAA
>CAZXIP010000192.1:0-1626 GCA_964640755.1 uncultured Smithella sp.
TGTCCGGCACGGACTGGATGACGGCCGGCCTTTCCAGCACCGTGACAGACGGAGCCTCTGCGGTGCTGCTTGTGAGCGGGGAAAAAGCAAAGGAACTGGGACTGGAGCCGATGGTTCGCGTCGTGGCCAATGCGGTGGTGGGTTCCGACCCCAGGCTGATGCTCACCGGCCCCATGACCGTGACGCCGAAAGTGCTCAGGATGGCCGGTTTGAAAATGGAGGATATCGACCTCTTCGAAGTGAACGAGGCATTCGCACCGATCCCACTGGCCTGGGCGAAGGAACTTCAGGCCGACCGGTCGAAACTCAACGTCAATGGCGGTGCCCTGGCGCTGGGACACCCCGTGGGAAACAGCGGATGCCGTCTCAGTGTCACCGCAATCCATGAGCTGCAGAGGCGGAAGGCTAAATACGCTTTGGTGACCCTCTGCACCGGGGGCGGGCAGGCCCCGGCAACAATATTTGAAAGAGTCTAGTGTTGAATTCTGTTTAGGGTTGAAACTCAAAATCCATAAGTCCGGCAGGGGACAGGGTGGCGTTACTTTCAATCATGTAAAGACATTCTTTGACAAGGAGGTCAAGGTTTATGAACATTATTCCCTACACGGCTGAGCACAATATCTTCCGGGAAAGCCTTCGGAAGTATCTGGACAAAGAAATCGTGCCCCATGTTGAAGAATGGGAGGAGGCCGGCATTGTTCCCCGACATGCCTGGAAGAGCATGGGAGAACAGGGATTCCTGTGCACGGATGTTCCCGAAGAATACGGCGGAGTCGGAGGTGACTTTCTCTATTCTGTCATTGTCTGTGAAGAACTTGTCAAAAGCAATTTCTCGGGATTGGCTGCGTCACTGCACAGCGATGTGTGCGTCCCTTACATTTCATCCTTTGCCTCAGAGGAACAAAAGCGCAAATATCTGCCCGGCTGCGTTTCCGGCGATATTATCACGGCGATTGCCATGACAGAGCCAAACGCGGGCAGCGATCTGGCCAAAATGAAAACAACGGCCGTGGAAGATGGTGATCATATAGTGCTCAACGGCCAGAAGACCTTTATCAGCAACGGCATCAACTGCGACCTTGTCATCGTGGCTGCCCGTGATCCTGAAATCAAACAGGAGCATCAGGCCGTGGATCTCTACCTTGTCGAAGCGGGCACTCCCGGTTTTGAAAAAGGCAAACAGATTAAAAAAATCGGGTGGCACGGTCAGGATACGGCAGAATTATTTTTTTCCGACTGTCGGATTCCGAAGGAGAACCGTCTCGGAGACAAGGGAAGCGGATTTATCAAACTCATGATGAAACTTCAACAGGAACGCCTTGTCTGTGCCATCGGTGCGGTGATCGCCGCTGAGTTTATCCTGGATTTCACTATCCGGTATTGCCGGGAGCGCAGCGCCTTCGGGCGTTCGATCTCCAAGTTTCAGCATATACAGTTCGAAATCGTCGAGATGGCTACGGAGACCAAACTGGGGCGGACGTTTATTGACAAGCTCATCATGGATCATATCGAAGGAAAAAACGTGGTTATCGAAGTTGCGATGGCCAAATACTGGACGACGGACATGGCCTTTCGTGTTGCCGACCGGTGCCTCCAGCTTTTCGGTGGATACGGATATTGCGAGGA
>CAZXIP010000192.1:1726-4163 GCA_964640755.1 uncultured Smithella sp.
CTCAACATCCGTCTTTCCGCCGAAAACCTGGTTTACATCATCAATCATGCCGAAGACCGCGTTCTGTTCATCGATGAGGATGTTTACTTTCTTCTTGAACCCTTGAAAGATCAGCTCAAGACCATCGAAAAATACGTGATCCTGTCCCAATCCGGAGTCATGCCGCAGACAACCCTCTCCCCCGTTGTCCTGTATGACGATTTGATCAGGGACTTTCCGGAAACCTTTGACTTCCCGACAGACCGTGATGAAAATGAACCCTGCATGATTTGCTACACCTCGGCAACAACGGGTGATCCCAAGGGCGTTGTTTACAGTCATCGCGGCCTGGTCATGCACTCTTTTGCCACGGGTGTCACATTGGGTGTTCAGGAGACGGATTGTGCCCTGCATATCGTTCCGATGTTTCATGCCAACGCCTGGGGGGCTCCTTTTGCATGCACCATGCGTGGATTGAAGCAGGTGCTGCCGGGGCGGCAAATTCTCGATATGGCGGCACTGTGCCGGATCATCGCAGAAGAGAAAGTGACCTTCTCCTGCGGTGTGCCCACGATTTGGATTATGCTTCACAATTACCTGGAAAGCGGCGGAGTGCACGATTTCTCTTCCATCCGTTATTTATTTTCGGGCGGATCAGCCATGCCCCGGCATCTCATCGAGTCCTATGAAAAGAAATACGGCGTGCTCATGGCGCAGGGCTACGGCGCCACGGAAACGTCACCGGTTGTCACCCTGTCTCTTCCCAAAAGCTATATGGAAACCATGAATTTTGATGAAAAGATTGATATCCGGGCCACTGCGGGAATGCCCATACCGGGGCTCGATGTAAGACTGGTCAACATGGAAACAGGCAAAGATGTTCAGATGGACGGCAGCGAAATGGGAGAAATTCTGGTGCGCGGCCCCTGGATCGCTTCAGAATATTATAAGGATTCCAGGCAGACGGCGCTTAGCTTCCGGGATGGCTGGTTCCATACCGGTGATATCGGAACCATGAGCAAAGAAGGTTATATCTCTCTGGTGGACCGGACAAAAGATCTGATCAAGAGTGCCGGGGAGTGGATTTCTTCCATCGATCTGGAAAACGTCATCATGGGATTCTCCAAGGTGCTGGAAGCGGCGGTGATCAGTCTGCCCGATGACAAATGGCAGGAAAGGCCTTTGGCCTGTGTTGTCCCCCAGCCCGATGCGGCAGATAACATTACCAAAGAGGAGATACAGGCCTATCTGAAAGATAAGGTTGCCAAATGGTGGATTCCCGATGAAATCGTTTTTATGAAGGAACTTCCCAAAACCAGTGTCGGCAAATTCGACAAGAAAAAACTCCGGGAGACCGTTATCCCGGATATTCTGAAAAAGAGAGGTAAGGCATGAGCGCAAATCATGACGAGAGAGTAGCGGTTATCGATGCATGCCGAACGCCGTTCATGCGCTCCGGAACGGCCTTTTATGATCTGATGGCCTGGGAGCTGGGTTCTTATGCTGTCAAAGGGCTTGTCGTCCGAACGGGGATTGAGCCATCAGCAATTGACTACGTCATCATGGGGACGGTCATGGCTGATATAGCCACAACCAATGTGGCGCGGGAGATCATGCTGGGGGCGGGACTTCCCGGAACGATTCCCGCCCATACCTGCACGGCGGCATGTGTTTCGGCAAACATCGCCGTAACCTCCGCCTGCGACATGATTCAAACCGGTCAGGTGGAGACAGTGATTGCAGGCGGTGTGGAATCCCTGTCCGATCCGGCCATTAAAATCTCAAAACGTTACCGCAGGTTCATTCTTGATCTTACGATGTTCAAACGTCCGAAAACGCTTTCCGGCAAAATGAAGCTGCTTCGCAAAATGAAACTGAAAGACTTCTTTGTTCCTGAAAAACCTGCCATTGCTGAGTATTCCACAGGGCTTTCCATGGGGGCCAATGCGGATCGACTGGCACGGCGCCTGGGCATTACCAGGGAAGAGCAGGATGACTACGCTGCACGTTCACACAGGCTGGCGGTTGAGGCGATCAGCAAGGGTATCATGAAAAAGGAAGTGATCCCCATCGTTGTCCACCAGACGGGTCAGGTGGTGACGGATGATAACGGGCCCCGTGCCGATGCCACGGCCGAAAAGCTTGCCTTGGTAAAACCGGCTTTTGAAAAGCGTTATGGAACCGTTACGGCGGGTAACTCTTCATTTCTCACGGATGGCGCATCGGCGGTCCTGCTGATGAAGGAATCCAAAGCGAAAGCGTTGGGATTAAAACCACAGGCGTTTATCCGGTCATACGCCCAGGCAGGATCCAATCCCTGGGAAGAGCTGCTGCTGGGTCCGGCTTTCTCGTCTGCGCGTGCATTGAAAAAAGCGGGCATCGGGCTTCCCGATATCAAAGTTATGGAAATCCACGAAGCATTTGCCGCCCAGATCCTTGCCAACATCCGCTACATGGA
>CAZXIP010000193.1:0-4118 GCA_964640755.1 uncultured Smithella sp.
GCACGGCTTTTTCAACCCATTCTTCGCTGCGCCCGCGGATTTTGGCAATGCTGCGGGCATAAGCCGCCGCATCATTTTCCACTTTTTGGGACATGTTCTTGTCCATTTCGGCCTGGCCACCAATACCGATGGCCACGGGATGAGCGGCGCCGATGTTGGTGCCGGGCGCCATAGCGGCAATATGGGCGGCCTGTGCGATAATCACTCCAGCCGATGCGGCTCTTGCTCCCGACGGATAAACATAAACAATAACCGGCAGTGGCGCATTAAGAATGCTCTTGGCAATGTCGCGCATGGCCGTGTCCAGCCCCCCGGGCGTATCCATCAAAATAATCAGGCCTTCTGCGCCCGCCTGCTTTGCATCTTCCAGGCGTTCGGCGACATATTTTGCCGAAGGGGCGGTGATGACGCCTTCCAGGTTCATTACGTGGAACACCGGCTTCTTATCCTGCGCATCGGCAGCGCCGGCCATCGTTATAAAAATCATCAGCGCTGTTAGTAATATTTTTTTCAACATAACTGCACCTGTTGTCGATCTCACGCGGGACTTCCCGGTTCGATTTCTTTCATGATCATCTGGACATCTTCCCAGACCTGCTTTTTGGCAGGCGGATTCCGTAAAAGATATGCCGGATGATAGGTCGGCATGAGCTTGATTCCCTCATAATCGTGGAAGCGTCCGCGCAATGCGGTAATCGGGGTTTCCGTTTTCAAAAGTGTCTGCGCTGCAAATTTGCCCAAGGCGCAAATCACACTGGGCCGGATTAGTTGCAACTGTCTTTTTAAAAACGGCTCGCATTTGCATATTTCTTCAGGCAGTGGATTGCGATTGCCCGGCGGCCGGCATTTGAGGATATTGCAGATGTACACGTCTTTGCGAGCCAGTTTCATTCCTTTCACAATAATGTCCGTCAGTAATTGTCCCGCCCGCCCCACAAAAGGCAATCCCTGCTCGTCTTCATCCGCTCCCGGCGCTTCACCCACAAAAACAATCCTTGCCGACGGGTTTCCGTCTCCGAAGACAACATTTTTTCTTTTTCCGGACAATGGGCAGAGCTGACAGCTCAAAGCCTCCCGGGCCAGGGCGTCCAGTTGCCCGTCATGATCCTTTGCCGCCTCCTGGTGGTTGTTCTGCTTCACCGCCGGTTTTTTCCAATCAACTTCAACATAAAGGTTTTCCGCATTCAGGACCTGCCCTTTCACAGACTTCACCAGGGACAGCATCTCTTTTCTTATCTGGTCAGATGACGGCGGCAACAGGGTTTCGGTCATGGTTTCACACGAACCCCTTTCTTTCTGCTTAACATCTTAACATGATCCAGAATCTTGTGCGCGGCGTCTATTTTGGTCATTTTCTCCAGGGCAATCGTTTTCCCGTTGCGGTCAATGATGGTAATGATGTTGGTGTCCGTTTCAAAACCGGCTCCCTTTTCCCGCAGACTGTTGGCCACAATCATGTCCATATTCTTTTTGAGAAGCTTCTGCCGTGCGTTGGCAAGCAGGTCCTGTGTTTCCATGGCAAAACCCACCAGAACACTTTTCCTTTTTTTTGCGCCGATCGCGGCGATGATGTCCGGATTGCGCGTCAGTTCAATTCCGGGCAAGCCTTTGTCCTTTTTTATTTTTTCCCGGGCCTCCACTTTCGGACGGTAGTCCGCCACGGCCGCGGCCTTAAGGATCACCGTTGCTTTTTCATAATGTTCCATGACCGCACGGTACATTTCCAGCGCCGTGCGCACGTAAATGATCTGATCTGCCTCAGGGGGAGAAATTTTAGTCGGCCCGCTGATCAGCGTAACGTTTGCCCCGCGCTGATGCGCTGCCAGGGCAAGCGCGTATCCCATTTTCCCCGATGAACGGTTCGTGATGAAACGCACCGGGTCGAGCGGTTCTTCCGTGGGGCCTGCTGTGACCAGCACTCGTTCACCGGCGAAATCCTTTGGTGTCAGAAGGGATTCCACCGCCTGCATAATTTCAGAAATGGCCGGGAGGCGGCCCGATCCGGATGTTTTACAGGCCAGTTCGCCTACGCCGCTGTCCATTACCGTGTAGCCGAATTTTTTCAGCTTGAGAATATTATCCTGAACGATGCGATTAGCGAGCATCTTGTCGTTCATGGCCGGGCAGATCAGGGTCGGTTTATTTTGCGCCATCACGGTTGTGGTCAGGAGATCATCAGCAATGCCTGCGGCTATTTTACCGATCACGTTTCCGGTTGCCGGCGCAACGATAAAGGCATCGGCGAAATCAGCCAGCGCGATATGAGCCATGTCATACTGGTCCGTCGGGGCAAACATGTCCGTATAAACCGGCCCCTGCGAAAGAGTCTGCATGGTCAGCGGCGTTATAAATTCCATCGCGCTCTTCGTCATGATGACGCGCACATGCGCGCCTGCCCTGATGAGGGCACGGGTCAATTCCGCCGCTTTGTATGCGGCAATACCTCCGGTTATTCCCAGAACAATTTTTTTATTTTCAAGCATACGGTTATCACTTTATTATTTTTTGAGAATATAACAGTGTTTCACAGCAAGATCAAGGCATAAAGTCTTTTTTAGCACCTGCCATAACAATGGAAAACTTATTTCTCTCTCTGTCTGGTTGACACTTTATTCGCCTGCTGTTTTAAACTGATAATTTTGCTGTCAGACAAACCGTCACCCTGAAAACAGAATCTTTATGTGTTCTATTTTGGGATCAATTCAGGCGGGAATGGTTTGAAGAAGAGAGAAAATGATATTTTGCTTGCAAAGAGCAGTGAAAGTCATTATGAAAGCCGACACATAATTCATGCCACAAATCAAGGAGCAACAGATGAAAAGAACAGGCACTTACGTAACAATTGCCGTAATTATCCTGCTGGCCGGCGCGACAGGCTGGCTTTACTTCGCCAACTATCTTGACGGGACAAAGCCGACCATTACATTGGACAGAAACATCATCGCCATTGGCAACCAGCAGAACATCGGCATTACTTTTTCTGATGAGGGTGGAGGTTTGTCCAGCGTGAAGGTGGAGATCATCCAGGACAACCAGCCGCGCGTGCTGGCCCAGGAGAGTATTCCGTCCCGGGGAACCAGGCAGAAGGTTGTCAAGCTGACCGCCAACAGCGGAAATCTCAAATTGAAAAACGGTCCGGCTGTTGTGCGTATCACCGCCGACGACTTTTCTCTTTTCAATAATGAAACCATCCTTGACGTGCCGGTCGCGATTGACACGATACCCCCGCAAATTTCGATTCTCAATCCCGTTAATTACATAAACCAGGGCGGCACAGGCTTCATCGCTTACCGGATTTCCAAGCCGGCCGCATCGACAGGCGTCTATGTTGACGATCAATTCGCTCCCGGTTATACGGTCCCGATGAACAATGGAACGATGTCTGTTACCTATTTCGCCGTTCCGCTGGATGCCACCAATGATAAAACGAGAATCTACGTCTTTGCCAGCGATAATGCAGGCAATGTTTCGAAGGTTTCTCTGCCCTGCACGATCAAACCGAAAAGATTCCGCTCCGACAGCGTAAATCTCAGCAATAACTTCCTCCAGAAAATCGTAGTCGAATTTCAGTCGTCGATACCAGGGCTGCAGGGAAAGACTGCGGAAGAAGTCTTTACCTATATCAACACAACCCTGCGTGAGCAAAACACAAAAACCATCCAGGACATCTGCAGAAAATCGGTCAACAAAAAACTGTGGGAAGGCACTTTTGCCCGGATGAGCAACGCCGCTCCCATGGCCCTGTTCGGAGATCAGCGGACCTACATGATTGACGGTAAATCCCTCGGCAATTCCGTTCACCTGGGTATTGACCTGGCTTCGACCGTCCACGCGCCCATTGAAGCCGCCAATAACGGAATCGTCGTTTTTGCCGGTCCCCTCGGGATATACGGCAATGCCGTCATTATTGATCACGGGATGGGATTGCTCAGTTTATACGGGCATCTTTCTGCCATTGAAACCGCTGTCGGAAAGACAGTCAGAAAAACGGGAAAAATCGGTCTTACCGGTTTAACCGGCCTGGCCGGCGGCGATCATCTGCACTTCAGCATTCTGGTCAATGGACAGTTTGTCAATCCCACGGAATGGTGGGACCCGCACTGGATTGAAGACAATGT
>CAZXIP010000194.1:0-1699 GCA_964640755.1 uncultured Smithella sp.
TCGTAATCAGTAGGTCACCAGTTCGATTCTGGTCATCGGCTCCAGAAAAATCAAGTGGTTTGACGCATTTGCCAAACACCTTAATTTTTACGATCTCATGAAATTGTCACTATATTCCCACTCTCATCCATTTCAACTCAGCATGAGGGTTCAACAAGATGAACAATTACATTGATAAAAGATTACATGGAAAACCTGTAAATCCAAAACGGTTGTCGGGATATTTTTTTTCACATGAAAGGAATGGATATGAAAAAAAATAGAATAGTCTGTTTTATAATTATTCTTTTTTTAACAGGGTCTGTTTCTGCCGGTTATTCGGAAAACAAAACTATAAAATCATCTCCCATTTCCGATAAAAGTTTCTCGAATTGGGTGGAATTTAAAAAATACGATGATGGGACTGTCTGCTTATACAAGAAAGAAAAAGTTGACACAGAAGACGGAAAAAATATCGTTCAATACCTGGAGAAACACGTTCTTTCTGATAAAGGCAAGCAGATCATGATTCAGCAATTGAAAGAAAAAGGACTTTCGGCTGAACTGGTGAAATTGTTTGACAAGTATTCTTACAACGAATTTTTTTCTGAAATAGACTGTAAAAGAAAGATGATCAGGACATTATATGGCAATTATTATGATATGAATGATGAAAAAATAATTCCCAACCCCAGCCCTATAAACGAGTGGATGTATATCGCTCCTGATGACAGGGACGAGATTCTTCAAAACGAAGTCTGCAATTTTCAAAAAAATAAAAAAGACAGGTGGATTTATTTCAAATCGGATGATGATGTAGATATATATTATGACAGAGACACTGTAAATAAACTGTCCGGTGAGGTTTATCAGGTATGGTTGAAAATGGCTTACACGGACATCGGTAAAAAGAGAACGGCTGATGATACGAAAAACCTGGATAATATCAAGACGATGATAGAACTTGATTGCAAAAATGAATTTTACCGTGTGCGGTCGTATCACCGATACGATAAGGACGGAAATGCATTGACCAAGGAAATTTCCGAAGACAATGACACTCATTCTCAGCCAAAACAATCAGAATTGTATAAAAAAATTTGCAATCAAAAATAAGTATGCCATTGACAGTCGCAATAAATTCATTTAAACGTAATTATAAGAAAGATATAACTTTTTTCAGGTGTTCAATAGATGACTTACTCAGAGCAACGAAAATTCGAACGGGCGGACGCTCTTAATTTCCTGGCCTATTCATGCGTAGATGAAAAGAACGGGGAAAATAAGCAACAGGGAATAGGAAGGACTCTCAATATCAGTGAAGGCGGCGTTTTGCTGGAAACTGACACCCCTCTCGACTCGACACATACCATTTTACTGACCATCGCTTTAAAGGATAAGGTAATTGATGTTAAAGGCAGGATATTATGGTGCAAGGAAAGTGCAGTGGGAGTTTTTATGTCCGGTATCGAATTCTATGGAATGGAGCAGGATGCTTCCCCGATTTTAAATCAATATCTTGAACTATTTTATAAAGAACCCCCTCTGTAAATAAAAAATCCCATATACACGTTTCGAAAAAGACCAGCAGTTTGGACGTCTACAGTCAACGTTGGTTTCTTTAATTCTTTTGTCTTTCAATCCCGCTAACGTGGGACTAGCGTCGATCTTCCATAACTTGCTGCGATGTGGTTGATTAAAATTGAATCATCTGTATTTC
>CAZXIP010000194.1:1799-4111 GCA_964640755.1 uncultured Smithella sp.
GATCTTCCATAACTTGCTGCGATGTGGTTGATTAAAATTGAATCATCTGTATTTCCGTGAGATCACGAGAAATACTTGCAAGGTGGACATATGCACCTTAAATGTCGTATAATAACCAAGTTAATCGGTGCTTCAGGGAAAACCACAATAAGATTTATCAATCATTACGGTTAACATGATCTCAGAGGCAGGGAGAAAAATACTATGGGTAGAATAGCTTACATCAAATGGGAACCTTTCAACAGTGTTCATGTGGAAATTCTTGATGAACAGCACAGGAAGCTTTTTGATATTGTCAACGATCTGATTGATGAAATAGAAATGGGATCAGATCGTTTACTGCCCGTGATTCATGAACTTCTTGATTTTCTGGTCATGCACTTCCGCCAGGAGCAGTTGGTAATGACCGAATCCGGCTACCCGGATATTTTGAAACACGTTAAGGAGCATCAGCGATTTGCCGAAAAAGCCAAAGAGTTTTTTCAGGAATATGAGAGCGGCGACGTTGATCTGGAATATAAATGGATCACTTATTTGAAAGCATGGGTGTATGACCATACCACAAATGTGGACAGAGAGTATGGGGAATACCTGCTCAATCGTGCGGAGAAACTGCATTAGTCCTGCAAATAAAGAGCAGGGATGAATAAACACGGGCTTAAGACGTTTTGTTACACATAGCGGTCATAATCGCTGTTAAATGCCCTGATTGCTTTTCTTCTGCAATACATCCGGTCCAATTCGAGGATACACGGAATTGAAAAACATAAATAACAAGATTACTTTGATGAAATGGGCTTTGGTCACGCGCCGTCACCCATCCGCATTCCTGCTTGCCGCTCAGTTGCTTAGCCTTGCGCTCTATGTGGCATTTGAAAATGTCCCGGGTGGACAGTTTCTGCTCGGTGCTTTCGGGATGTTGATCCTGCTTTTGGTGGTATGGGTCATTATCCGTAGCCCCGCCATCAACTGGATCGCATGGATCATTGCGGGGCTGGTGGTTTTGCTATTATTGCTGGCATGGCTGTTCGGCCATCCTGCCCTGTTGACATGGGCAACGCTTTTTGAGGCGGTGTTGTATTTTTACGGAGCGGGTAGTTTGATTACTTACATGATGGGGGATGACCGTGTAACGATCGACGAGTTATTTGCCGTTGGTGCTACCTTTACTTTGATAGCATGGGGATTTGCTTATTTGTATATCGTCTGCCAGGCATGGAGTCCGGGGTCTTTTGCAGGTGGCACACACCCAAAAGAACCGCTGACGTTCATTGAGTTGCTGTTCTTGAGCTTTGCCAATCTATCGGCGACGGGCCTCAGTGACATTGTGCCGGTCACTTCGCCATCACGTGTGCTGGTGATGCTCGAGCAATTTGTCGGTATTGGCTACCTGGCTGTGGTGGTTTCCCGGTTAATTGGATTGACGATCGTTCGTCATTATGACGGTGGACCATCCTGATGACTGGAATTGTTTTCCAGCATTGGATTTACGATGGAGTTAACGGGTCATGTGAGCGGAGGATTCTGAAAATAAGTGCCCCTGGATATGGTCAAATAAACTTCAAGAAGGGAAAAAACCATCATATTTTGATTCGGAGGAGGACGATCCATGGCAATGATTAAAGGCGGTCATTTAGTTGGCAAGTATTTAAAAGAAGTCGAAAAGGTGGATATTGTATTCGGCATTTCCGGCGGACATCTGGAGTCGATCCTGGACAGTTTTACGGAATATAAAATTCGCGCTATCGATGTCAGGCACGAGCAGGCGGCGGCAATGATGGCCCATGCCTGGTCCGTTTACACAGGCAAGCCGGGAGTCTGCTTTCTGACCGCCGGTCCCGGATTTACCAACGGCATTACCGGGATAGCAAATGCTTACCTGGATAACGCGCCGCTGGTGGTGATTTGCGGTAAGCACCCTTTGAGGGATGATCTCAAGGGGGCCCTTCAGGAAATGAACCAGATGGATGTTGTGAAGCCCATTACCAAGTGGGCAGCCACATGTTATGACATCAAGCGGATACCGGAATATCTGTCCATCGCCTTCAGGCATGCTGTAGAGGGAAGGCCCGGCCCTGTTTTCCTTGAACTGCCACCTGATATTCTCAACATAAAGATCGATGAGTGCATGGCGCCGATGCCTGCACGTTCCACGCGGAAATTTACGGTTCACCCCGACGATGCCGATCTGAAAGCAGCAGCGGATATCATCAACAACGCTAAAAGTCCTTTATTTATCGGTGGCTCGGGCGTGGGCTTAAGCTCCTGCGCGGATTGCCTCGGGCAGTTCATTGATCAGACAGGAATCCCTT
>CAZXIP010000195.1:0-4110 GCA_964640755.1 uncultured Smithella sp.
GGATTCTTGGAGGAGCTTCCCGAACCACAAATTCAACAACTTCTTTATTGCACAGCCCGGCGCCGCAATCCAGCGTGTCACTGATGTGTTCTTCAAAGCTGTCTGTTTTATCCGTTACTGCGGCGATTCCGCCCTGGGCGTAATTGGTGTTGGATTCCGATTTTTCCTTTTTTGTAACAATGGCCACAGATCCGAGCTGTGCTACTTTGATGGCCAGGCTCAAACCTGCAATCCCGCTGCCGATAATTAAAAAGTCCGTTTTAATTTCCATGGAACCGATCCGATCTGCTAATGTGAATAAAAGTTTGTTTACAAATACCGGGAGCTTTTATATAAGCCTTTTTAACTGTTTGTAAAGAAAATTGTAAGGTAGGATTAATAATTTGTTCGTTTTAGGAATCGAATCATCCTGTGATGAAACGGCCGCGGCAGTTGTAAATAATGGGAATCTGCTGTCCAATGTCATTGCATCGCAGATCAAGGATCACAGTGCATACGGAGGCGTTGTTCCGGAAATCGCCTCACGGAAACACATCGAAGCCGTTTCAGCGGTGATTACACAGGCGATGGCGGATACCGGGCTTGCATTGAGCAGCATTAAAGGAATTGCCGTAACGCGTGGGCCGGGCTTAATCGGTTCGCTGCTTGTAGGGTTATCCGTAGCCAAGGCGCTGGCCTATGGACTGAACATTCCCCTTGTCGGCGTGAACCATCTGGAAGGTCACATTATGGCTTCATTTCTTGCCGAAAAAAAGCCGGGTTTTCCCTTTGTTGCCCTGGTTGTTTCCGGCGGTCACACCAATGTGTATCTCGTAAGCAATTACCACGAGTTTCAACTCCTTGGCCAGACACGCGACGATGCGGCAGGGGAGGCGTTTGACAAGGCGGCCAAGTTGCTTGATCTGGGTTATCCCGGGGGAGTGGTGATAGATAAAATGGCGAAAGCGGGCAATCCCAAAGCATTTGCTTTTCCCCGTGCCATGAAGGATTCTCCTGATTTCAGTTTCAGCGGTTTGAAAACATCGTTGTTAACCATGTTCAAAAAATGTAACGGCAGGATCAGCTCCGAAGAACTGCCGGATATTGTGGCCAGCTATCAGGAAGCCATCATTGATGTGTTGGTTGATAAAACAATGAAGGCGGCACTTGAAAACAATATCAGGCAGATTGTTGTCTGCGGCGGCGTTGCCGCCAACAGCCGGCTCAGGGAAAGATTTGCAGCGGCCGCGGCAGGGAATAATGTGGAATTATTCATTCCTCCGATGATTTTATGTACGGACAACGCGGCCATGATTGCGGCATTGGGTGAAATAATGCTGAAAAACGGACGCTCGGATTCCCTTGATCTGAATGCCGTTTCGCGCTGGCCTCTTGTTTCCGTATCTGCGGTCGGAGAGAAGCGGGGGTAGGGCGAAGACAGTCCAATTCCGGTTGAGGCGCCCAATAGAATATATGACCACACCCAGAGAAATTCTCCACCGCTACAACATTCGACCCAGCAGAAGACTGAGTCAGTCGTTTCTGGTGGATGTCAACACCATCCACAAAATTGCCACCGCCGGTCGAATCTTGCCCGGAGATGTAGTCGTCGAAATCGGTGCGGGAATCGGTGTCCTGACAAAAGACATCGCGCATGCTGCCGGGCGTGTGATTGCAGTGGAACTTGATCCCCGGCTTGTGGAAATCCTTCATGATCAGTTCGCTGGATGCGGCAATGTGGAAATTTATTCTGGTGATATATTAAAATTTGATTTCGCTTATAAATCAGATCAGTATAAGTCTAAACTTAAAGTAATTGGTAATGTTCCGTACAATATTTCCAGCCCTGTTATATTTCATTTATTATCATATCGGGCAGTGATTACCAACTTCACTTTAATGCTGCAAAAAGAAGTTGTTGAGCGTTTGGTTTCAGATTCCGGGCATAAAAGTTATGGGGTTCCTTCGGTTTTGCTCCAGATGTATGCCGACGTCGAGCGTCTCTTCGATGTGTCGGCAACCTGTTTCTATCCCGTGCCGAAAGTGGCATCTTCCATCATTACCGGTGAATTCCGGGAAAAGCCTCTTGTGGAGTTGACGGACGAAACGTTTTTCAACCGTCTGGTGAAAGCCTCGTTTGCCCAGCGCCGCAAAATGCTGATCAACAATTTAAAAAGCGCCAAATTTCTGGAAACAATGTCTGACGGCGATATTAATTCCGCTCTCCATGAGGCTGCAATCGACGGAAAAAGAAGGGGAGAAACCCTGACGGTTGAAGAGTTTGGGAATTTAAGCAATATTCTGCAACATAAGCAAAAAGGCACTTAATCATGCTCATCAAGCCAGACGGCAAATTCAGCCAAGGTTAAAACTGGTATTTTGCCAAGTTGACACTTCACTTCCAGAATATGTGCATCGCCACTGACTAGAGCATCAGCGTTTCCAAAAACAGCCAGAGACAGAAATATCAAGTCATCCTGGTCTTTTATGGCCGGTAGATTTTCAGGTGGGGTTTTAATATGCACAACTTCTGCATAGGGTAGGAAATCCGCCAGTATAATTTCTTGTTCCTTTTGATCGAGTTTAAATTTCGGATATTTTAAGACTCTGATCAGTTCGTCAGCCGTATCACGACTGACCAGAGGAATAAACCGCTGGCGCATCCAGTTATCCCTCAGCCAGCCAAGGCTGCCTTGAGAGAACAACAGCGCAGATACAATGCAATTGGTATCAAGAACCACACGCGCTGTTTTCATTTGTTTTTACGCGCCCACGAAATTGCGTCCTTCACGTCATCCTGGGTAATGCCCAGTTCGGCCAGTTTTGAACGTAAAGCATCAGCCTTCTGAAACCGCAAAGGCGTTAGAATGATTCGGCCATTTTCAGTGCTGACGTCGTAATAATCCGCTCCGCCTGTAGCCGTCACAATGGCTTTGGGTAATGTCAGTTGATTTTTTGAAGTTCGTTTAGCCAACATAGTTACCTCCAAAGTAATGAAGTAAGTAATTCTTACTATCCATATTAAAGGCAATATGTCAAGAAAAAATACAGCAGTGCAGACGGAAATTTGAGATAACAAAAATCGATTGACTAACACACGTTGAAATACTAATGCTCTCGCAAGATTAATCGATAGGATGAATATGGAACACAGGTATTTGTATATTGAAACATTCGGCTGCCAGATGAATGTCCACGATTCGGAGCAAATGGCTGTTTTACTGAATGATATCGGATATCAACAGACGAACGATTCCTCAAAAGCGGACCTGATCCTGATCAATACCTGTTCTATCCGGCAAAAAGCGGAACAGAAGGCTTTCAGTGAGCTGGGCCGCCTGATGAAACTGAAAGAAAAAAATCCTGATCTGATTGTCGGATTTGCGGGTTGCCTGGCACAGCATCTGGGAAGGAAAGTTTATAGCCGGGTTAAAGGCGTTGACCTGGTTTTCGGAACGCACAACATCCACCGGCTCCCGGAGATTGTTCAGGCTGTGCAGAAGGATCGAAAGAAAATAACGCAAATCGGGTTTTCTTCAAAGATCCAATCTCTTGGCATTTTTGTGCCACCACCGACAGGATCCGTAAGTTCTTTTGTCTCCATCATGCAGGGATGCGACAATTATTGCGCATACTGCGTCGTGCCATACCTGCGGGGGCCGGAAATGAGCAGAACGCCTGAAGATATTGTTGAAGAAATAAAAAAACTAGTTGTTTACGGTATCAGGGAAGTGACGCTTCTGGGGCAGAATGTGAATTCCTACGGCAAAAATTTGCAGCAAAAGTGTGATTTTGTTACATTGATTAAGAAGATCAATGAAATTGAAGGTATCGAAAGGATCCGGTTCACCACGTCACATCCGAAGGATTTGTCCGACGAACTGATCGACTGTTTTGCCGGGGTTCCCAAGTTATGCGAACACATTCATCTGCCTGTGCAGTCTGGTTCCAGCCGTATTTTAAAGCTGATGAACCGCGGGTATTCCGCATCAGAATATTTTCAGAAAATTGACCGGCTTCGGAAAGCCTGTCCGAAAATCAGCATCACGTCGGACATCATTGTCGGGTTTCCCGGGGAGACCCAAAAAGATTATCAAGAAACCATTGACATGATGGAAAAAATCAGGTTTG
>CAZXIP010000196.1:0-4103 GCA_964640755.1 uncultured Smithella sp.
CCATTCAGAATGACATGCTCAAGGAATTCATCGCACAAAAGACATTCATGTGCCCACCGGAGCCATCCGTCAAACTCATCAGTGACACCGTTGAATTCGGAACAAAATACGTTCCCCGCTGGAACACCATCAGCATCAGCGGCTATCACATCCGCGAGGCCGGCTCAACGGCTGTCCAGGAACTGGCTTTTACATTAAGGGACGGCATAGAGTATGTCGAAGACGTCATCCGCCGAAAGAAAATGAACGTTGATGATTTCGCTCCGCGCCTGTCTTTCTTTTTCAACTCACACATCGATTTTTTTGAAGAAATCTGCAAGCTCCGCGCCGCACGCCGCATCTGGGCCAAGGTGATGCGCGACCGCTTCGGCGCCAGGAATCCCCGTTCGATGTGGATGCGTTTCCACACGCAAACCGCAGGATGCTCACTGACCGCGCAGCAGCCTTACAACAATATCGTCCGAACCACCGTGGAAGCTCTGGCCGCTGTTCTGGGCGGAACGCAGTCACTCCATACCAATTCGCTGGATGAAGTTCTCTGCCTGCCGTCCGAGCAGGCAGTGGAAATTGCTCTGCGCACGCAGCAGATCCTGGCCGAGGAAACCGGCGTGGCAAACACCATCGATCCGCTGGCCGGTTCCTACTTTATTGAATCGCTGACCAATGAAATGGAAGAAAAGGCCATGGAATACATTGAAAAAATAGACGCCATGGGAGGCATGGTGGCAGCCATTGAAAGGGGATTCCCGCAAATGGAAATTGCCGAAGCGGCTTACCGGTTTCAAAGGCAGATTGATGCCAATGAAAAAATCATGGTCGGCGTCAACAAGTACACCACCAACGCGCAACACGAGATTCCGCTGGTGGAAATTGATGAACAGGTTGGAGAAGAACAGATCAAAAGGCTACAGGATGTCCGGCGCAAACGGAACAACCATGACGTGAAAAAATCACTTGACGACATCCGAACCGCCTGCAAGACCGGTGCAAATGTAATGCCGTCCTGCATCGAAGCCGTCAAGAACCTGGCAACCCAGCAGGAGATATGCGACGTTTACCGTGAAGTTTACGGGGAATACAGAGACCCCGGCCTGTATTAACAAAAGCGAACCGCTGTAATGCGTCGGCCTTTTTGGCGAAATGCCGATGAAGGCAGACCGGCCTGAAGAGATATTTTGAAGGAGATATTATGTCGGAAAGAAAAATTCGAATCATGGTGGCCAAACCCGGTCTGGACGGTCATGACCGGGGCGCAAGAATTCTGGCGCGCTGTTTTCGCGACGCCGGTTTTGAGGTCATCTATACCGGCTGCCATCAAACCCCCGAACAGGTAGCCGCCACAGCGATTCAGGAGGACGTTGACCTTGTGGGCTTAAGCTGTCTTTCGGGCGCGCATCGTGTTCTGTTTCCTCGTGTTGTACAGCTCCTGCGTGAAAAAAACGCCTCCGATATCACTGTCATCGGCGGAGGAATTATCCCGGAACAGGATTTTCAAATGTTGTATGACGCAGGTATCAAGGCTATCTTCACCCCCGGCGCATCACTCGATTCCATTGTGGACTGGGTTCGCACCAACATTCACGTCAGAGACTAACGGGAACCCCGGCAATATTAAATCATGGATATTACTAAAAAAATATGCGCAGGCGATGTCCGCTGTGCCTCCAGGCTGATCCGGGATCTGGAAGACAAAAAGCCGCAGGCCCGACCCAGAATCAAAAAGCTTTTTCCATACACGGGCAAATCATTCATTATTGGCATCACGGGCTCGCCCGGCGCGGGCAAAAGTACGCTGACCGACGCGCTCATCGGAGAATTCCGCAAGCATAGGAAAACCGTCGGCGTCCTGGCTGTGGACCCGACCAGTCCCTTTTCCGGAGGTGCGATTCTGGGCGACCGCGTCCGCATGCTCAGGCACGCCGAAGATGAAGATGTGTTCATCCGGTCGCTCGCCACGCGCGGCGCATTGGGCGGACTCTCGCAGGCCGTAGGTGACGCGATCCACGTCATGGAAGCCATGGGCAAGGATGTCATCATTGTCGAAACCGTCGGTATAGGCCAGCAGGAGCTCGATATTATGCATCACGCTCACAGTGTCGTTGTCGTCCTGGTGCCCGGCATGGGAGACGAAATTCAGGCTATGAAAGCCGGAATCCTGGAAATCGCCGATGTATTCGCCGTCAATAAAGCCGACCGGGCCGGCGCGCAGCAACTCCAGACCGAACTGACCTCTCTGCTAAATGCCTCGCCGCTGCCTTCCGGCGCATGGCGGCCGCCGATCGTGAGCATCGGCAATCTTTATGAACCGGAAAGCTTTGCCGAAAAAACCGCTGAACTCATGCAAGCCATTTCCGATCATCATGCGCACCTGTTGGTCAGCGGTCAGCTTTCCGAACGCATGGAACGCAAAGCGCTGATGGAAATTACGGATTCGATCAAAGCCGCTCTTCTGGAACCCGTCATGAACCGGCTCCTTGTCAGCGGCGAATTAAAAGATATCGCACGAAGGATAAAGAATCGTGAAGCGGACCCATACAGCGAAGCGGAATCCATCGCGCGCCGTTTTCTCAAGCCAGGAGACCCTCCATGAAATCCACAGCCAAAACAAACGCCACAGCGAAAAAACCGGCCAGGGAAAAGACAGCACATTGTGCAAAACCTTTAACGGGTAAGGCACGCGGCCTGGTCATCGTCATTACCGGCAACGGCAAGGGCAAGACCACCGCCGCTTTCGGGCAGGCGATGCGGGCGGTCGGACAGGGGTATAAGGTTTTTATTATACAGTTTATGAAAGGCCGCAGCTACGGGGAGTGCCTGGCCGCCGAGAAATACCTGCCGCGTCTGACCGTCCGTCGCTGCGGTCTGGACAGTTTCGTCATGCGCGACAACCCCGCCCCTGCGGATATCGCACTGGCCCGGCAAGGTTTTGAACTGGCCCAAAAAGTCGTCGCTTCCGGAAAATACGACATGGTAATCCTCGATGAAATCAACGTGGCGGTCGACTTCAAACTGATTCCCCTGCAGGATGTCATTGATTTGATGGAGAACAAGCCGCCGGCGCTGGATCTGATTCTGACGGGCCGTTACGCGGCTAAAAAAATCATCAACCTGGCCGACACAGTAAGCGAGGTCAGGGAAATCAAACACCACTATGCCGCCGGCATCAAAGACCGGGCGGGCATTGAGTATTAGTTTTTTAGGAGAAAGATTATGTTTTCGTGGTTTACCAGTCCTGAAGCCTGGATTGCCCTCGGGACGCTGACGGCGCTGGAAATTGTTCTGGGCATCGACAACATCATTTTTATTTCCATACTGGTCAGCCGGCTTCCTGTAAAAAAAAGAAACCTTGCCCGCAACCTGGGACTAATGCTGGCAATGCTGACCCGCCTGATGCTCCTTTTTTCCATTGTCTGGGTGGCCAATTTAACACAATCCCTGTTTTCCGTTCTGGGGCAGGATATTTCCGGACGGGATATCATTCTGATCGGAGGAGGATTATTCCTCCTGGCCAAGGCAACCCATGAAATTCACAGCAGTCTGGAGGGTATTGAGGAAGAAAGGCCGAAGCTGAACACCGTGAAGATGGCACCGGTCCTCTTTCAAATTGCCGTTCTTGACATTGTTTTTTCTCTGGATTCCGTCATCACGGCCGTGGGACTGGCCCAGCACATTTCCATTATGGCCATCGCGATTGTCATGGCCGTATGCGTCATGCTGTTTGCCGCCAAACCGATAGCCAACTTTGTGGATGCGCACCCCACCATCAAAATCCTGGCCCTGTCTTTCCTGATTTTAGTGGGCGTGACGCTGATCGTGGAAGGTTTCGACGTACATGTACCGAAAGGATACATCTACTTTGCCATGGCATTTTCCGTGGCGGTGGAAATGCTTAACATTCGTATGCGCAAAAAACAGGTCAAACCGGTCCAGCTCAGGAAAGATATCATTTCCTGAAAAACGGCATCTGTTCCTGCTCAGTCCCGGGTTACGCAAATCGAGTGTCTTGAACCACTGCCGGCCTGAATCTTTCAAAAGATCCATCTGCAACAATGAACTACCCCGCAGCAAGCTACGGGGTATCAAAACCGAACAACTCGAGCTGC
>CAZXIP010000197.1:0-4092 GCA_964640755.1 uncultured Smithella sp.
CGGGGCCTACGTTAAAAAACCTTATGCCATGGAAACCATCGGCATGGCCATCCGGGACGAACTCAACCGCTGACAGGACCATTTCCACAAATAAGTGGTATTTCCGATCCGCTAAAAGCATTGAATACATACAGTTTAACTTCAACCATGTATGCAGCAGGTTCCGGTATCGGCAAGTTTGACCCATGGCGTGTTTTTTCCAATCTTGCAATTTCAGCCCAACCTTGCTATTGAGGTCTGCGGCTGAAATGTTGTGACGGCAAATATGAAGTTTTTCCGTTTCAATTGAACGACATGACCCCATCGGGATATCTCGGTCTGAATACCTGAAATACGGGAGCCTGTGATGCAAGTTGAGTTCCTTCTGTTTATTATTTTTCTGGCGTTGACCACCATCGTCAGTTTTATTTATGCTATATGGCGGGGCCGCAATGATGAACAGATCCTCCGCAGCATTCTCCAGGGGTCCCCGATTCCAACATTCGTCATCTCAACAGATCACATTATCCTTCACTGGAACAAAGCGCTGGAAGGGCTGAATGGCATCAAGGCAAGTCAGGTAATCGGCACAAACCAGCAATGGCGGGCATTTTATTCATCACCCCGCTCCTGCATGGCTGATTTGATTTTAAATGACAGAATCAGTCACTCCATGAGCCTTTACCAGGGAAAGGTTATAAAATCGAAACTGGTCAGAGACGCCTATGAAGTGACGGAATTTTTCCCCGATCTGGGCGAGAAAGGAAAATGGTTCCGGATTACCGCGGCAAAACTTCGCGATTCAAGCGGCCGCATATTCGGCGCCATGGAAACCCTGGAAGACATTACGGACCAAAAAACCGCTGAAGAAGAGCTGCTCAAAAGAACCAAAAACGAATCGCTGGGCACATTCGCTGACGGTGTAGCCAAGGATTTTGACAGTCTGCTTACGGCCATTCTACGCAACGTCTTTCTGGCTAAAATATCCGCCAGTGAAGAAGACAAGATTCTGGAAAACGGCCTTGCCATAGCGGAACGGGCAGGTTTGCAGGCCAAGGAACTTGCGCACCGGCTGATCACATTTGCACAGGGCGGATACCCTGTGAAGAAGAATGAAAGGCTGGATACGATCATCAAAGAGGCAATCCAGAAAGTTCTTGAAGGTTCCAACGTAACGTGCCAGCCGGTGATTGCACCGGACCTATGGCCGACAGAGATCGACGCCATGCAGATCAAACAGGTGATGGAAAACATGATCACCAATGCGAAAGAAGCCATGCCGGAAGGCGGGGTGATCGATGTTATTGCAGAAAACACGACAACCGGAACAAACATCCGGACGATGGGCAAGGGCAATTACGTCCGGATTATCATCAAGGACCGCGGAATCGGTATTCCCCGTGAAAACCTCTCCAAAATATTTGATCCTTATTTCACTACAAAAGAAACTAAGGATCGGGGTGGCATCGGGCTCGGTCTGGCCATCTGCGATTCCATCATTAAATACCACAACGGGCTGATCACGGTGGAATCGCTTGTGGGCGTCGGCACAACATTCATGGTTTACCTGCCCGCAACCCCAAATGACGGAAAAAACGGCGTGTCGTCATAACGGGGAGCGGGAATTACGGTTTTTAACGCAATCCAGCAAAGCCTCTATATTGCGCAGACGCTCCTGAAATGTGGCAATCCCCACGGCGGACTCCCTCGGATGCAGATTTTCAATCTCGGTCAGCCGGGTGCGTAGGTGCAGAATGACTTCTTCCGCCAGTCCCAGCAGCAGAGCGCGTTCATATTGATTCATCGCGGATCACTCCGGTTCATTTTCAAAATCATCGCTGGTGCGTTTCGAACCCGGCCTTCCATGACAGAAACGCCTTTTTAACCGACTCAGCCGCGGTTTCAATGTCAACATTCTGCGTATTGACCATCATATCATAATGCTTTGGATCGTTGATATCCTCATTAAAATACTTTCGGATAAAGCCGATCTGATCAACATCATACTTGGTGACATACTCCTGCGCTTCCTGCGGAGACAATTTCCGGTCGCGCATCACTTTTTCCATGCGCGTTTCGATGGGAGCAACAATGCGGACACGAAACGCCTTGTCTTTCAGAATGAAGCTGCCGCCCCGTCCGATAATGATGACATTGCCATGCTGCGCGCTCGTATGCATCACCATAGACAGGTGACGCAGGTATTCATTGGGCCAGATATGGCGTGATTCAAAAAACGAGCTGATCAGGCTGTCGAAAAACGATATGCTTTTCTCATCCAGGGATTTGATGACTTTTTCACTCATGTGTGCGCTCTCGGCAACCTTGTGAATCAGTTCGCTGCCAACAATGTTCATCTGCAATTCAGTAGCCAGGACCCGTGCTATCCAGCCTCCGCCCGCTCCGGCCTCACTGGAAAGCGTAATGACATGCCCCGGTTTTTCTTTTTTCTCTTTCTGCCAGCGTATAACCTGATCTTCGACCAGCTTATCGACGTCTTTGTCTTTCAGTTTGATATCCCTTGTATAGTCGGGACAATTGACATCAAACAAGGCATTTGTCTTCACCCGATACCGCTTCGTGCAGTTCTCGCGCCATGCACAGATAACACAAATTCTTTTGTCCGAACCTGTTGACATAAGCCAGTCCTCCTTTCTAAATAATCCTTTAGGATGCCTCTTCCTGCATCGCCTCGAAACCGGCAACGATATCGAGAAGTTCTTCGGTAATCGTCATCTGGCGCGTGCGGTGAAACTGCACGTGCAAATCCTGCATCTGCTCTTCAATGTTTTTCTCGGCATTTTGCATGGAGGCAAGGCGACTGGCATTTTCGCTGGCCAGTGACTCGGCAAACGCGCGATAAAGCGACACGAAAAGATACTCCCGGATCAGCGAAGAAAAAATCTGATCACCGTCCATCCGGAAAATGGGCAGGGATTTGGAATCCCATTTCTTTTTGGCGATTTCCTTGAGCCACTCCCGATTGACAGGCAGCAACTGAACCATGTGTGGATGATAGATTGCCCCGCTCACATATTTATTATAAAATAAGAAAAAATGATCAACGTTATTATGAAAATGCCATTCATCGATAACCATGATGATTTCCTGAACCAGCGGTGTGATACCCGCTGTGGAACTGGGCGTGGTCAACAACTCATCGATAGGTTGTCCGGCATCTTCAATATAATCTGCTACACGGGCACCGATGGAAAGCACTTTCCGGTTTTCCTTTTTAATGCCGGCGGTTTTGGCATAATCGAGCGTGAAAGTGGAAACCTGTTCATTGAGCTGCCCGCAAAGGCCTTGATCCGAGCCGAAGACAATCACACCCATCCGTTTCATCGTGGATGTCTTTCTCTGGAGTGTCGCCCCCATGCGCTCCTTGAGCACAACCTGCAAGCCCATTTCGACCGTACGATTGTAATCACGCAGGGAATCCACGGCCTTCTGATATTGACGAATACTCACAGCCGCCAGCGCCTTCATCGTTTTAACAACGGACAGGAGATCACCCGCGCTTTTCATCCTTCTTTTCAGGGACTCAGTTGTTTGCATGAGCGTCCTCAACCTCTTCAAAAGGCTTAATGGCCGGTTTAATTTTATTCATAATACTGTCGCGATCCGCCATTTCCAGTTTTTTCCCTGCTTCAATCCGGCTGCACAATTCCGGCAATTGTTCATTGACGGCAGCAAGCAGGTGCGCCTCCACCTCGCGGACCTGATCCGTCGGAACAAGATCCAGGGCGCCGCCCGTTACAGAAAGCAGAGAGGCAATCTGTTCGGAAGCTTTGAGCGGCTTGTACTGCCCCTGCTTCAGTATCTCACGCACACGCCATCCGCGTTCCAGCGTCCGCCGCGTACTTTCATCCAGCCTGGTGCCAAAACGGGAGAAGGATTCCAGTTCTTCAAACTGCGAGTAGGAGAGCCGGAGGTCACCCGCCACGGAACGATACGCGGGCAGCTGCGTTTTACCGCCCACGCGGGATACGGATTTACCAACATCCACTGCCGGCAGAATGCCCTTGCTGAACAAAACCGGTGAGAGATAAATCTGCCCGTCCGTGATGGAAATCAGATTGGTCGGAATGTAAGACGACATATCCTGCGCTT
>CAZXIP010000198.1:0-4084 GCA_964640755.1 uncultured Smithella sp.
TGTCGTAAAAACCGCCGCCGGTAATATGAACGAGTCCTTTGATATTGAAACTTTTGAAAATATTCAAAAGGGATTTGACATAAATACGGGTCGGCTCCAGCAGTTCCTGGCCGATGGTTTTTGCAAGTCCGGGCACAGAGTCATGTAAAGAGAGCCTTCCTTTTTCCAGAAGAACCTTGCGTGCCAGTGAAAAACCATTGCTGTGCAGGCCGGTAGAAGCGAGGCCGATCACGCGGTCGTTGATGCTGATGGTGGAACCGTCAATGAGCTTCTCCTGCTCTACAACACCCACACAAAATCCGGCCAGATCATAGTCGCCGGACTGGTAAAAGCCCGGCATTTCGGCCGTTTCGCCTCCAAGCAGCGTACAGCCCGCCTGTTTGCATCCCTGGACGATACCGTCCACAATCTGAACACTTTTTTCCACTTCGATTTTACCTGTAGCCAGGTAATCCAGGAAGAACAGCGGTTCTGCCCCCTGAACGATGACGTCATTAACCGACATGGCAACAAGATCGATTCCAATAGTGTCGTGCTTATCCATCAGGTGTGCGATCTTGAGCTTTGTCCCGACGCCGTCCGTTGAAGAGACAAGAATCGGATTTTTCATTTTGGCGATATCAAACCGGAACAAACCGCCAAACCCGCCGATACCGGAAATCACTTCCTTGCGGGCCGTCATTTTAATGAGAGGTTTAATGCGTTCGACAAACGCGTTGGCGTTATCGATGTTCACGCCAGCGTCTTTATACGTAGATTTTTTGGATTTTACGGATTTTGTTGCCATAGGACCCCATAAATTTGCGATGTATTCATTAACTGAAAAATTAAATAAAGTTTTTAACGCATATATTTGTTTGTGTCAATCATTGACTTGCGCAAAAAGAATTTATTTGTTAAAAAACTCAGCAATATCCGGAAAATCATCTGTCTAACGTGCTGTGTTGAGGAGACTTGAATGGAGTCGTTTAAAAAAAATCTGCAGAAAATCGAGCAGCCTCTTCACTTCGCCGCCAGAGATGGTTTTAAAAATCTCTTACACATTAAAGATTTGGGGAAAGCCATGGCAGGAATCATAGCTCAGCAGATCAATGCCATTCCGCCTGCCGCAAAAAACAGATTCGAATCTCCACTAGGAAGTCTGCTGGCAATTTTTACCGATTATGACACACAGGATACCGCGGACAAGAAAACAAAAATTATCGAAGCGGTAAAAATTCTGGACAGATTAATGGATGCCATGGATGTCTTTGACGCAGACAAACCAATCTCATCGCTGCGGGAAGAGCAAATCAACGAAAGAATATCTGATTTGAAAACATCAGCCCAGAAACTGTCTTTGCCTGTGCAGTATCTGAAAGGCGTCGGCCCAAAAATGGCCACCCGTTTTCAGGCAAAGAAGATCAGCACCGTTGAAGATTTGCTTTATTTTCTGCCCCGAACCTATGAAGACCGCCGTGAAATCCGCAGAATCAATAAACTGGAAACGGGAAAAATCCAGACGATCATTGCGGTGGTTGTTTTGAGCGAATTCCGTTATTACGGCAAAAGAAGAATCCTGGAAGTCACCGTCAGTGATAATACGGCCAACCTGACTGTCAAGTGGTTTAAGGGCCGGATGTCTTATCTTACGGGTATCTTTAAAAAAGGTGTCCGCGCCATTTTTACCGGTCCGGTTACTCCCAATTATGCCGGAAAAACCATGATTCATCCGGAATATGAAATTCTGGAAGAGGAAGATGATGAAAATCTGCTGAACTTCAAACGCATCGTTCCCGTCTATTCGGAAACAGAGGGCCTGCATCAGAAATATATCAGAAAAGTCACACATGGAGCGCTGGATCAATATTCACGCTATATCGCTTCACCCATCCCCGATGAAATCTGCCGCAAACGAAATCTGCTCAATATTCACGAAGCAATGCTTACCGTCCACTTTCCGGGTCATGACGAGCAGATCCAGCCCTTCATCGACGCGCGTTCGGAGGCCCACCGGCGGCTGATCTATGATGAGTTTTTCTTTTTTCAACTGGGAATGGCCGTGAAGAAATCCGGCCGTTTCCTGGATAAAGGGATTTCGTTTCGTCTGGAGGGGAGGCTGCTGGACAGGTTTTATGACTCGCTGCCTTTCTCGTTAACCACCGCCCAGCAGCGGGTGATTGCGGAAATTCAAAAGGATCTTCAGTCCGAGACTTCCATGAACCGTCTTCTGCAGGGCGATGTGGGAAGCGGGAAAACCCTTGTGGCAATGGCGGCCATGATCACCGTGTGTGAGAATGCCTGCCAGACCGCACTGATGGCGCCTACGGAAATCCTGGCCAGGCAGCATTATATCACGCTTTCTGCATGGGCCGAACCGATCGGACTTCGCGTTGTATTGCTTACCGGCAGTATGGCAAATGCCGCGCGCAATGAAATTCTGGCTCAGATTGCAACAGGCCGGGCCGATATCATTATTGGAACGCACGCCCTGATTCAGGAAGGTGTGGAATTTAAAAAGCTGGGGCTTGCCGTTATTGACGAGCAGCACCGCTTTGGCGTTATGCAGCGGGCAAACCTGCGCAATAAAGGTATTTATGCCGATGTTCTGGTCATGACGGCCACACCCATTCCGAGGACACTGGCCATGACCGTTTACGGAGATCTGGATGTTTCGGTCATTGATGAACTGCCGCCGGGGAAGAAACCGGTGCGCACGGTTTTGATGGGCGAAAGCAGGAGACAGGCGGTTTACGATGCCATCCGCAAGGAAATAGCCAAGGGTCACCAGGCTTTCATTGTCTATCCGCTGGTGGAGCAGTCGGAAAACCTTGATCTTAAAGATGCGACAAAAATGGCCGATCACCTGCAGAAGGATATTTTTACTGATTGCCGGGTCGGGCTGATTCACGGCAAGATGAAAGATCAGGAAAAAGACTCGGTCATGAAAGACTTTCAGGATAATAAAATAGCCATTCTGGTGGCCACAACCGTGATTGAAGTCGGCATTGACGTGCCGCACGCCTCGCTGATGGTGATCGAACACGCGGAGCGTTTCGGCCTGTCACAGCTGCATCAGTTGCGGGGGAGGGTGGGCAGAAGGGATATTCCCTCAACCTGCATCCTGCTTGCTGATTACAAGGTGTCGGCTGACGCCCGCAAAAGAATGAAAATCATGGAAAAAACCACCGACGGCTTCGCGCTTGCGGAAGAGGATCTGGTTATCCGCGGTCCCGGAGATTTCCTGGGGACACGGCAATCCGGTCTTCCTGATTTTCGGATTGCAAGTATCATCCGGGACGCGCGTATTTTAAATGACGCGAAGGAAGACGCCTTTGCCCTTGTCGCCCGCGATCCGCTGCTGGAAAAACCGGAGCATGCCATTCTCAAACAATCTTTAATTGCGAAATGGCAGGGCAAACTGGATCTGGCCAGGACAGGATGAAATAATTCATTTTGTCTTTGGGTGATGCTCGTGATAAGGTCTGCGTCTGAAAAAAGGGTGATCATGAATGTTGTCACGGGATGGATCCAATGAAAAAGACTCAAATCGTCGTTCCATGCTATAACGAATCAAAGCGAATTAAAGCGGAAGCCTTTCTGGGTGCTCTGGAAAAGGATCCAAATCTGTCCTTTCTCTTTGTCAACGACGGCAGCACAGATGATACGTTCAATGTCCTTCAATCCCTGAAAGAAAAAAATCCTCTTCAGATTGAGATTTTAAATCTGGAGAAAAATTCGGGTAAAGCCGAGGCCGTCCGCCGGGGAATGCTCAAGTCACTTGAAGGCTCTTTTGATAACATAGGATACTGGGATGCCGATCTGGCAACGCCTGTCAATGCCATTGAAGTCTTTTGTCGTCTGCTGGATTCCAGAGATGCAGAAATCGTTATGGGTTCAAGAGTGAGGCTTCTCGGACGCAATATACAGAGAAAAACGGCGAGGCACTATTTAGGGAGAATATTTGCCACCTGTGCTTCGCTTTTGCTGAATATCAATATTTATGACACCCAGTGCGGGGCCAAGATATTCAGAGCTTCTGATTCCCTCAAGAAGGTTTTTCAAAAACCCTTCAAGGTTCACTGGACTTTTGATGTGGAGATGT
>CAZXIP010000199.1:0-4073 GCA_964640755.1 uncultured Smithella sp.
AATCCACGCCGCCGGAAAGCCCCAGAATAACGTTGTCCGATCCCACCTGCTGACGGATTTCTTCTACGGCATGATTGATAAACGATTTCATGGTCCAGTTTTTTTTGCAGCGGCAAACAGCAAACAAGAAATTGGCCAGTATTTTTTTACCGGCTTGAGTATGGACAACTTCCGGATGAAATTGCAGACCATAAAAATGACGTTTGATATTTTCAGCTGCCGCAACCGGCGTATTCGCTGTGGAAGCGGTAATGGTAAAGCCATCGGGCAATGTGCCGATGGAATCACCGTGGCTCATCCAGCACCGGGTCTTTTTATCCACGCCGGAGAATATGCCTGTTTGCTTTTTGACACTGAGTTCGGCAAATCCGTATTCACGCTTGGTTGAGCCGATGACTTCGCCGCCCAGGGAATCGATCATGTATTGCAGGCCGTAGCAGATGCCCAAAACCGGAATGCCAAGCCCAAAAATGCCTTTGTCCACGCGCGGGGCACCCTTGGAGTAGATGCTCGCCGGACCGCCGGACAAGACAATGCCCTCCGGTGCAAGCGTTTTGATCGCTTCCAGGGATATACCAGGCGGTTCAATCTGGCAGTAAACATGTTGCTCGCGTATCCGCCGGGCAATGAGCTGGTTGTACTGAGATCCGAAATCAATGATTAAAATCACCGGGCTTTCACCTTTTCCTTTTTCATGAATTCAACAAACTGAGAAAACAAATATTCTGTATCGTGCGGCCCCGGTGCTGCTTCGGGATGGTACTGTACGCTCATGACCCCGGAGTACTTCATGCCTTCTGACGTCGAATCATTTAAATTTGTATAGGTTGTATCCGCCTTGCTTGCAACCGATTCCGGCACAACAACAAAGCCGTGATTCTGAGAAGTGATCTCCACCCTTCCCGTCTCCAGATTCTTGACGGGCTGATTAATGCCGTGATGGCCAAATTTCAGTTTTTCCGTTTTACCGCCGATGGCCTGGCCGATAATCTGATGCCCCAGGCAAATGCCGAAGACCGGCATCTGGCCAATAACCATTCGCGCCGCATCCACTATATAGGGAAGCGCCGCTGGATCACCGGGCCCATTGGAGAGCAAAACTCCGTCGGGCTGATAGGATAAAATCTCCGCACCAGTGGCAAATGCCGGCACAACGACAACTTCACAGCCGTTATTTTCCAGAAGTCTTAAAATATTATATTTAACGCCGCAGTCCATGACAACAACGCGCAGTCTTTGGGCCTGTATTTTGCCCGGTATTTTCTCCGGGGAAAGTGCCCCATTTTCCCACAGGTAGGGTTTTTGACAGGAAACTTCGCGTACCAGGTCACGTCCGACAAGCCCCGGGTAAGCCCGTACCTTCTCCAGCAGTTCGTCAATATTTTTTGATTCCGTGGAGATAATCCCCTTCATCGAACCGGACAGGCGCAATCGTCGCGTCAAAGCGCGCGTGTCGATGCCTTCGAGCCCGATTTTGCCATTCTCTTCAAAAAACGCTTTCAAACTTTTCTTCATCCGCCAGTTGCTGGGATGGGGCTGATACTCTTTGACGATAAAACCTTCCAGATGAATGCCCGCCGATTCCATGTCTTCGTCATTGATGCCGTAGTTACCGACCAGCGGATAGGTCATGGTGACAATCTGGCCTTTATAGGAAGGATCGGTAATCACTTCCTGATAACCGGTCATTCCTGTGTTAAAGACAACTTCCCCAAGGGTTTCGCCGTCACCCGCAAAGGCGAAACCCTCAAAGACACTTCCATCTTCCAGGACAAGAAAAGCTTTACGATCTTTTCGAATCAGGGGCATATTGATCATCAGCTGATAAACAGCATCTCCCAAAACTTCGGCAGGGGCCATGTTTCGTCGTCAACGATATTTTCCAGGGCATCCACATATTCGCGAAGCTCATCCATCTTCGGTTTGACTTTACTGCCCAGAAATTCCGCTTTCTTGGGCTCATCATGCACGACGGAGGCCTCTTCCACCTTTTTTTGGATATCCTTATTGGCCGCATAGATCTTATTGATCAACTCAATAATTTTCTTTAAAAGCTCCGTTTGAGACGATACCACTGCGGAGGAACCCAGAACTTCTTTCGTGTCGACAATCGTTTTCGCCAGATTCTTTTGATAAGCCACGGCGGCCGGTATGACCTGAGTCATACAAATGTTATTGAGGCAGTTGACCTCGATTTCCAGATCCTTAATGTAGCGTTCGACATGGATCAGGTATCTCGATTTAAGCTCCACGTTGGAAAGCACTTCATATTTTGCAAAAAGCTTCAGCGCCTTGTCGGTAATCAACGCTTTTAATGCGCTGGGTGTTGTTTTTTCATTGGGCAGTCCCCTTTTTTTCGCTTCAACTTCCCATTCCCTGGTATAGTTGTCGCCATTGAAGAGAATCGGCTTAATCAACTTGATCTCGCTTTTTAAAACGTCAAAGACCGCTTGATTAATATTTTTTGTCCCTCTGGCTGAAATTTTCTCGGCCAGTTCATCAAGACTCTCGGCTACCATCGTATTGATCGCCAGGGCCGGCGCAGCAATATTTTGAGACGAGCCAACCGCCCGGAACTCAAATTTGTTGCCGGTAAAGGCAAAGGGGGATGTCCGGTTGCGGTCGGTATTGTCTTTGCTGACCTGTGGCAATGACGCAATACCCAGATCGATAATTTCCTCCTTGGTCGCCTTGGTCACTGTACCTTTTTCAATATTAGACAAAATACGCGTCAGCTGTTCACCCAGAAACACGGAGATGATGGCCGGGGGTGCTTCATTGGCTCCCAGGCGGTGATCATTGCCGTAGGAAGCCACCGCTGCGCGCAAAATATCCGCATGCTTGTAGACGGCGCGCACGGTTGCAATCAAAAACACCAGGAAATGAATATTGTCCTGCGGCGTACTCCCGGGATTGAGCAGATTATTCCCATTATCATCGGACAGCGACCAATTGACGTGCTTACCCGAACCGTTGATCTTGGCAAAAGGTTTTTCATGCAGCAGCGCGGCCAGACGGTGCTTCTTGGCAACATACTTGAGAGTGTCCATGACCAGCTGGTTGTGGTCTACGGCCAGGTTAGCTTCCTCATAGACGGGGGCAATTTCATACTGGCTGGGCGCGACTTCGTTATGACGCGTCTTCGCCGGTACGCCGAGCTTGAAAAGTTCTTCCTCTACATCATGCATGTAAGAAGATATTCTCTCCTTGATGCTCCCGAAATACTGGTCTTCCAGTTCCTGCCCCTTGGCCGGAGGAGCGCCGACCACGGTTCTGCCGCCAAGCACGAGGTCCTGACGCTTGTAATAATAATCCATATCAATCAGAAAATACTCCTGCTCCGGTCCCAGGTTGGAATATACCCTTTTCACATTTTTGGCACCCAACAGTTTGAGCATATTCACCGCACTTTTGTTTAATGCACGGATGGAACGCAGTAGCGGTGTTTTTTTATCCAGCACCTGACCGGTATAGGAGATGAAGGCCGTGGGAATGCACAGCGTCGTGGAAATGCCGTTGCGCTTGATAAAGGCGGGCGAAGACATGTCCCAGGCTGTATAACCGCGGGCTTCAAACGTTGCACGGATTCCACCGGAAGGGAAAGATGAAGCATCAGGTTCCCCTTGCACCAGCTGCTTTCCGGAAAATCGTTCGATCACTGCGCCGGGACCGCAGGGATCGGCAAATGCGTCATGTTTTTCTGCAGTGATGCCGGTCATCGGTTGAAACCAGTGCGCGAAATGCGTTGCACCCTTGTCGAGAGCCCACTCCTTCATCGCATGAGCAACAATATTAGCCGTTTCGGCATCCAGCATTTTATCTTCATTAATCGCCTCCATTAATTTTCTGAAGGTGTCTTTGGGAAGTTTCTCCTTCATTACCTTATTGTTGAAGGTATCCTCTCCAAAATACTGCGATACGGGAACAAACTTTTCTTTTTCGATAACGTATTGTCTTTCAGCCGCAAGCGTTGGTGTTGTTTTTTTCATAATCTCTCTATCCTTTCGATGTATTTAATTAATGCTTTATTCAATAGGTGTATTTTCCATGATTTCCCAGACGCCGGTAGGACA
>CAZXIP010000200.1:0-4053 GCA_964640755.1 uncultured Smithella sp.
GTTATTTGACTGCATCCTTTAAATCTTTGCCTGCCTTGAATACCGGGACTTTCTTCGCGGCAATCTTAATAGCTTCACCTGTCTGCGGATTTCTGCCGGTGCGGGCTTTTCTCTTGCTGACACCAAATGTGCCGAATCCGACAAGCGTGACGGAATCACCCTTCTTAAGGGCCTTCTTGACTGTCGTCAGTAACGCGCCGACGGCGGCTTCCGCTTCTTTTTTACTGCATGTAACCTTTGCCACTTCTTCGATCAATTCTGCTTTGTTCATTGTTCCCTCCTGTTATTTGTATTGAAATGTTTGAGTGAAAATACAGGAACCATTGACAGAAATCAACCGGAATTTAATGGTAATATTTCATTGACAGGCAAAGATATTTTTCTTAATCTAAAAGCGAAAGCGCGCGTTACACAGAGAAATTCGTGAGGTAAATTCATGCTTTTTACAGGGGTGATTTCACTCAATACAATAGGATTCGGTGACATCATCAATATCACGTCTCAATGAGCTTACTTTCTTTCAAAAATAATATTCCTGACACTTGTCTTGTATTTTTTCCTCTCCAGCGCGCGTTTTTTAAAGGCCCCAAATTCCCCCGCTTTCAATATATATCTTACGTCTTTTGATTTTCCCTCCATGATGAATACATTGCCTTTAAATTTGTATTGGACCTCATTGATGTTATATGGGTCTTCAATTCTATAATCCGAAGGCTTTTTCCGGATCTTGTATCCTTTGGGAAAATGAAAATATTTTTTAAATTGGATCAAACCGGCGTCCACAAATTTTATCGGGTATTTTCTTGATTTCACAGCCGTCATTTCATCATAGTCTTTAATCATTGCGGCGCCTGATACAATCATTTCATTCTCGTCTACTTTATGAATTTCATTCCTCATCAACCCCCTGACTTTTACGATGAGAGGCAATTCTAATTCATCAAGGTTCAGTATCTCCAGTTGATGAAGCTCTATCCCTTTTGCTTCGAAATACTGCTCCCTTGCCCTGGGCGACAGGTTTCTGAATTTATTTCTTTCCACTTCCGCCCACTTGCCATGACTGCTGTAAATGTATTCAATCCCGGCATCCCCGCTTTCGTTCACGTGGATCATCTGGGTAAAATCTGTATAATCCCGGCTGTCATTAAGGTCCGGTGTCTTCACAAATTGATAACTTCCGTCCTCGTTGATCAGCAGGACTTTGGAGGGCACAAGAAACGGCACCGAGTCAATCATGGCCACCTTGTTGGTCGCATCCAGCCAGTAACGGGTCCCATCCTTTTTGGGAACAACCGCAATGACATGGTTAAAATAGTTCATGGAAGGAGCGGCCTCATCCAATGCGTCCGGGTCTTTCGGCACCAGCGCCGGGCGGCCTTCAATCCCCGCTGTTTTGAGCATTGTCAGCAGAAGCGTTGTCTTGTCCTTGCAGTCACCGTATCTCTTCTTGAAAACAACGCGTGCCGGGTGAGGTTTCATCGTGTGAGGTCCGATTTCAACTGCCACATACCTGATCTCCCGGGCAACGAAATGAAAGATTGATCTGATTTTATCTTCGTCGGTTGTTTTGCCGGCCACCAGTTTTCGAGTGAAATCATCCAGTGCCTCATCCGACTGCATCTGTTCTTTCATAAGTCCCGCATACCATTTTGAAATCACATTCCAGCTGCCCAGGGTCCAGCAGTGAACCTGAGGGAAAACATCTTTGTCTGTCGGGCGGGGCATGTTCGGCTCGGGGATGATTTCGGAACTGTTTTGGCTCGTAAACGTGTATTTTGTTTTACCGCCGGAATCCTCTACCACCGGTTTGACAACGGTTTTAAAATTAGCAATATGCAACTCCCTGCCTTTGGGCAGAATGATTTCCATCACGTTCTCTTTTACCGGAAAATATTCCTGAAGGGCAAAGCGGGTATAATAATCATGAAGCAGAAAGGGTCTTGTGTGTTTCACTTCATAGGCATATTCGACAATACAGCCCGGTTCGATCGCGGGCATGGTAAATTTCTTCTCTTTGATATCCGTGAATTCTTCATACTGTGAATGCGCGGCGGAATCCATGATGTCTTCCTCTTTGAGCGGCACCGAGGTTCCATCCGGTTTGATCGTGTTTGCGTATAGAATCTTTACCCGGCTATAATCCTCCCGGTAACCGATGGATTTTTTAGCCAGATAATATCCTCTTTCATTCAGAATCTTGAATCTTGCAATATGTTTGTAGATTTGCGTCCCGTCATCGGACATCTCCATGCTTCCATAATTCAGCAGGAAGATGGCTGTCGCATCGGGATGGTCTTCCTGCGTCGGGAATGCGCTCAAAGCGTCCCTGATGTCCGGGCCTGATAAACTCTTGTATGGCAGAGAGGCCGCACAGGATGCCAGTAAACAAGCTACGGAGATAATCATGTACTTCATGATTTTCATTTCTTCATGATCTGACGCGGATTCCCTGGGCACCATCCGGCGCAAGTTCATTATTTTATTCTTCATGTATTCGGGTTCGATCCGGTGCATCAACGTCGCAGCAGAATGTCGGGACAAGGCCCGCGACAGGCCGGAGCAGGGCAATAACGGCATGCAGAAGTCTCTTTTATTTTTTTGGTTTACAAAGGTTTTTATCCGCTATCATACCATAAAGGTTATCGGGCGGGGGAACTCCTCTTTTTTCCAGGGAAACCAGACAGTCGCCGATGCTGACACGCTTTTTTCGATTCTGGTTGATCAATGCCTTGACAACGTTCCAGCTAACCTGCCCCTTTTCAGCCATTCCTGTTATTTCTTCAAGGGCGGTGCGTTTATCATACGAAGACGGCCTGTATGGTCTTGAAGAAACAAGAGCATCGAATATGTCGGATATGATGACAAGTTCAATCATCGTATCGTCAATGATGATTCCCCTGGGATAACCCGAACCGTCCTTTCTTTCATGGTGGTCTCTTGCCACTCTTGCGGTTATATTCACAGGATCCCTGAAATAATAGCATAACAATACATATCCGGTCAGCGTATGATGCCTGAGAATTTTATATTCATCAGATGTAAGCGGCGTCTGTTTATTCAGAATATCCACAGGCACGGCAATTTTCCCTATATCATGGGACGGCGGCCCGACAATGTCGTCCATCATGGATATCCTGTCTTTTACCAGATATTCGGCCAACAGCGTTGACAACGCAGAAACCGTAAGAAGATGGCGATATGTGTAAAAATCATATTCCCTGAAGAAATATATTGACTCCAATACCGGCAGAGGCAGCTCCGCCTTCATCATTCTTGCCATGAGCCTTTGCCTTGTTTCCTTATTGTCAAAAACGGCAAGATAGTTGTCCTGATCAAGAAACTCCAGAATGTCCGACTTTATTGAGCCGAAATCCAATAGTCTGCCTGTCCGGATTGGTGACTGGTTGCCTGAAATCATTTTTTTCAGGTTTTCATCCGATAAGACCGTTTGAGCCGGAAGCAGCTCCCTGCCATCGTTCGCGCACACAGGATATTCAATGATCAGTTCAGACATGGCGTTTTCATTTTCACATTCGGCTTTCAGATTATTACCCATCATCGCGATTCAGCACAATTCATCGTGGTGTCCAATTTTTAAAAGGTTTTGACTATGGTTAATTATGTATAACACATGTCTGGCTGAAGTTCAGCCATTTTGTCAGGACTTCCGATATAATTACGGAATCAGTCGCAGTTTTTCCACCGCGTGTTCCCGGATCTCTTGGTCACTAAACCACCAGTAACGCTTCTCCCCGCTCATAAAAGGACCGATCTGGTCCTGATGATGGGCATCGAACTGACGGCCGGAGGCGCCGCCCGGCAGGACGGCCAGGACCTTATCCGGATCGCCGAGATCGGCCACCATGCGCAGGGACGCAGAAACCGTCACATCGTAGGGGTTGTTATAATCAAATCTCCCACGCAGGAGAGTTTCCTGGGATCCTCCCATGGGATGGGAACCTCCGCCAAGCAAACCGCTGCCGAAACCCTTGAGTCGGAGCGGCGAAACCAGTTTAAGATGGTGCACGCGGCCCCATTTCCACTTCTGGGGAT
>CAZXIP010000201.1:0-4013 GCA_964640755.1 uncultured Smithella sp.
TTCCGGTTTTCAGTGCCCGCTGCGAGGCGGCCTGGATGACCGGCCCGTCAGCCGTCGGATCGGAAAACGGAACGCCGATTTCCAGAATGTCCACCCCTGCATTTTCCAGACCCAGGATTAATTTCTTTGTAACATCCAGCGAAGGGTCCCCGGCCGTTAAATAGACAATCAGCGCTTTTTCGTTTCTGGCGCGCAAAGATTCAAACTTTTTTCCTATTCTTCCCATAATATCCTCACATCGTTTCTATAATTGTCTGTGCGTCCTTGTCGCCGCGCCCGGACAGGCAGATGACAATGATTTTATTTTTCTTCATCGCCGGTGCGATTTTCATGGCATGGGCAATGGCATGCGAACTCTCCAGCGCGGGAATGATTCCTTCCTGACGCGACAAGAATGAAAAGGCTTCGACCGCTTCTGCATCCGTCACGGTTACATAAGTCGCCCGCCTCGTCGCTGCAAGGTAAGCGTGTTCCGGCCCTACACCGGGATAATCCAATCCCGCCGCGATCGAGTACGCATCACGCACCTGGCCGTTTTCATCCTGCAGCAGATAGGTTTTATTGCCGTGCAGAACACCCACTTTTCCGCCGTTGATGCTGGCGGAGTGCTCTTTTGTATTCATGCCGAGGCCGGCCGCCTCCACGCCGAACATTGCAACCTTCTTTTCGTTGCGAAACGCATAAAACGTCCCCATTGCGTTGGAGCCGCCGCCCACGCACGCCACCAGCACATCAGGGTTTCTGCCCTCTGTTTTATGAATCTGCTTTTTAATCTCCAGGCCGATCACCGACTGAAAATTTCTCACCATCACGGGATAGGGATGCGGTCCGGCGGTTGTTCCTATAATGTAGAACGTATCGCGGACGCTTCCGACCCAGTAGCGCATGGCTTCGTTCATCGCATCCTTGAGGGTGGCTGTCCCGCTTTTGACCGGCACAACCTCGGCGCCGAGAATTTTCATGCGGAAAACGTTGGGTTCCTGCCGACGAATGTCTTCCTCGCCCATGAATATTTTGCATTCCATGCCGAACAGCGCCGCGACGGTGGCCGTGGCCACACCGTGCTGTCCCGCTCCGGTTTCGGCGATCACTTTTTTCTTGCCCATCCGTCTGGCCAGGAGTGCTTGACCCAGCGTGTTGTTGATTTTATGTGAGCCGGTGTGATTCAGGTCCTCCCGCTTGAGATAGATTTTCGCGCCGCCCAGGGCTTGTGTCATCCTTTTGGCAAAATAAAGCGGCGTGGGCCGCCCCGCGTATTCACGTCGGTACCAGTCAAATTCTTTTGCAAATGACTTGTCTTTTTTTGCTTTCTCATAAGCTTCTTCAAGTTCCAAAAGTGCGGGCATGAGCGTTTCGGCGGCATAGCGTCCGCCAAAGATGTCAAAATGTCCGTATTGATCCGGTAGGTTTTTCATCGGTCTTTCCTTCGCGTAAAAATAACAGATGCCGCGGAATCGGCACCTGCCATGTTGATGATTTGCATGATCCGGGCGATTCTCGCGTGATCTTTTTTGCCCGGTGATGATTCCACGCCGCTGTTGATGTCCAGTGCGGCGGGACTTACCACCCGCAGTGCCTCGTGAATATTTTCTTCTTTTAATCCGCCCGAAAGGATCAGGGGCTGCGTAATATAACGAGCCAGCATCCAGTTGGATGTTTTCCCCGTGCCGCCGTAAAGGCCGGCATGACGGCTGTCCGCCAAAATCGCGGCAACATCGTACTGGGCGCCTTTTTTTAAATCATCCTCGGTTTTCAAATCCAGCGCTTTGATGATTCGACCGCGGGAAAATTGCCGGCAAAACTCCGGTGATTCATCTCCATGAAGCTGGATCATGTCCAGGCGGCAGCACTCGTAAATTCTTTTTATTTCTTCGCTTGTTTCGTTGACGAACACACCGATTTTTACCAGATGTTGGGGCAGCCGGTCAATGATTTCCCCTGCTTTTTGCGGCTTGATATAGCGCGGGGAGGGCGGATAAAAGATAAATCCCGCAGCTGCCGCCCCGTTTTCGGCCGCGCACAGTGCATCTTCTACATTGGTAATGCCACAAATCTTTACCTGCATCACGGTTTGCTCCCCAGAAATGAACGCAGTTTCCTGCCGATATCCGGCGCAGTCACCAGGCCTTCACCGATCAGAAAGGCATGGATGCCCGCTTCCATCAGATATTCAATGTCGGTCCGGTTTTTTATCGCGCTTTCCGCCACAACGCTAACACCGCGGGGGATGCCCTGTTTTAAAATCCGGCTGGCGTTAATGTCCGTTTCAAAAGTATCAAGGTTGCGGTTGTTGATGCCGATGATGTCAGCGCCGGCCGCAAGGGCAACATCAAGCTCGTCCTGCGTGTGAACCTCCACCAGTGGACTCAGTCCCAACTCTTTCGATAAATGAATGAATTCAGCCAGCCTGTTGCCAAGCACGCGCACAATCAGCAGGACCGCGTCCGCCCCGATTGCCCTTGTTTCGTAAATCTGGAGCGGATCAATGATGAAATCTTTTCGCAAAACCGGAATTTGCACTTCGCGCCTGATTTTCGTCAGATAATCCTTGTGGCCGCAAAAATATTTTTCGTCTGTGAGCACGGAAATCGCCGCGGCCCCGTTTTGCTCGTAGATTCCGGCAATTTTTATCGGGTCAAATTTTTCGACCAGCCTGCCACGCGATGGAGATGCGCACTTCACTTCGGCGATAATGGAACAATCGCTGCCGCTGATGGCCTCATGAAAATCCCGGCAGGCCTGCAGATCGGCAATGACCTTCTTCAACGAATCAACAGTCGCTGTTTTCTTGAGTGCCAGTACTTCTTCTTTTTTAGTTTCAATAATCCGATCTAAAATCATTTATTCCCCGTTTATGACTTCCCGTCCCCTTTTTACCCTCACTCCAACCCTCTCCCATCATAGGGAGAGGAAACTAGCTGTTGCTCATCTCAATGAGCACCTGCAATTTCTTTACTGCTGCGCCGCTGTCGATGCAGTCGGCGGCGACCTTAATGCCTTCTTTTATATCCGCCCCTTTTTCACCAGCGACAATGGCCAGCGCCGCATTCATCAGGACAACATCCCGGCAGGCCCCCGGCTTGCCCGATAGAACATCTTTGGTGATCCGGGCGTTCACCGCCGGATCGCCGCCGCGGATATCCTTCAGCGGATACGTCGATCCGATATAATCCTTCGGATGGATGTTATAGGTGCGGACGATCCCTTCTTTCAATTCAGCAACACGGGTCTCGCCGGTGATCGTTACTTCGTCCAGGCCATCGAGTCCGTTCACGACAAACGCTCTTTTTGTTCCCATATTTTTCAGAACATCGGCAAACATTTCGGTGAGCTTCGGATCATAAACACCCAGCAGCTGAGCGGTTGCTCCCGCGGGGTTGGTGAGAGGCCCCAGCATGTTGAAAATGGTGCGGATGCCGATTTCCCGGCGCGGTCCGATCGCGTATTTCATGGCGCCGTGCAGTTTGGGTGCAAACAGAAAGCCGATGCCGATCTGCTGTATGCATTCTTCGACGATCTCCTGATCAACGCTGATATTGACACCCAGGGCTTCCAGGACGTCGGCGCTGCCGCATCCGCTGGAGACGGCCCGGTTGCCGTGCTTGGCTACTGTGATGCCAGCCGCCGCCACAACAAAAGCCGTGGTGGTGGAGATGTTAAACGTATTGAGCTTGTCGCCCCCCGTACCGCAAGTATCGACGATGGTTGTCGCGCAGGCATTCACACGAGTGGCTTTCTGGCGCATGATGCGCGCCGCACCGGTTACTTCCTCAACGGTTTCGCCCTTCATGCGCAATGCTGTGATAAAGGCCCCGATCTGCGCAGGGGTGGCCTCGCCATTCATGATTTCTTCCATCGCCGCCATCATTTCCGCTTCCGGCAGATCGATTTTTCTTGCAGCTTTGTCAATGGCTTCTTTGATCATAATGATCGCTCCTTTCGTCCGGTTGTTTTAATACCGCTCACTCGGTATAGCTTGCTTCGATATAATCACGTTCATCGCACACCTCGAT
>CAZXIP010000202.1:0-3928 GCA_964640755.1 uncultured Smithella sp.
ACCCCGGTTTCCGGCGTGAGAGGCCAGCGTCCTAACCACTAGACGATGGGACCATTTTGGTTGAAGACCAGGATTATAATTTACGGCACGTCAGCTGGAATCCTGGGTTCTATGACTTATCGATCCCCTGAGGGCGGTGAAAGTCGAGGGGCAGTATCTATTCAATTCGACTTCAAAAGTCAAGATGAAATTGACGCGGTTTGTATGACCTGCAACCCTCGGGACGCGCTTATTGATTCTGGCGATCAATATAGGCAACCGCGTCGTTGATTCTTTGCGCTACCCGTTCCCTGCCCAGAGTGACCATGATTTCGTCAATGCCCGGACTGACGGTTTTACCGGTCAATGCCACCCGCAGCGGCTGGGCTATTGCCTTGAATTTGATTTTCTGCTCTTCAATAAAGTTTTTCAGGAACGCTTCAATGCCTTCTTTGCTGTAGTTTTGCACTCCCGGAATCATGGCAGCTATCGCTTTAAGATGTCCGGCCACTTCAGGCACCAGGAACTTCTGGGCTGCCTGCTCTTCATACTGGATCTGAGCGGCAAAATAGAAATCCGCCATCTGGGCCAGTTCAACCAGCGTCTTGACGCGGGGCTGCAAATCCACAATTATTTTTTGTGTGAAAGCTTCATCGTCAGTGCTGATTCCGCTGGCCCACAGGGGTTTCATCTCTTCCCTCAACCGTTCGGGTTTTGCTTCCTTTATATAGTGAGCATTGAGCCAGAGCAGTTTTTCCGGATTGAAAACCGCAGGCGATTTGCCGACGGCGGAAAAATCGAAGTGCTCAATCAGTTCTTTCATCGTAAAAATTTCCTGATCGCCATGTGACCAGCCAAGGCGCACCAGATAATTTACAAGCGCTTCCGGCAGGAATCCCATTTCTTTATAGGCCATGACGGAAGTCGCCCCATGACGTTTGCTCAAACGAGCCTTATCCGCTCCCAGAATCATCGGTACATGGGCAAATTGAGGGACGTCGAAACCCAGGGCCTGGTACATTAAAATCTGGCGCGGGGTGTTGTTTACGTGGTCGTCACCGCGGATGACATGCGTGATGTTCATTAGGGCGTCATCGATGACGACAGCAAAATTATAAGTGGGGTAGCCGTCGCCCCGTTCTATGATCAAATCGTCCAACTCTTCATTATTGAAGCTGATATTGCCTTTGATGAGGTCTTTTACAATTGTAATGCCGGTTTGCTCGCCGCGAAACCGCACAACGCTGCCGGGAGTTTTCTTTAAACCCTTATCGCGGCATGTGCCATCGTATTTTGGTTTTTTCCCTGTTGCCAGTGCCTCTTTTCTTTTTGCTTCAAGTGCTTCCGGCGTACAGGTGCAGTAGTAGGCTTTGCCCTCATGAATGAGCTTTTGCACCATTTCTCTATGGAGATCAACTCGTTGAGCCTGAAAATGAGGCCCCTCGTCCCAGTTCAGGCCCATCCAGACCATGGCATCGAGGATTGCTTTTGTGGATTCGTCGGTGGATCGTTGTTGATCCGTGTCTTCAATTCTTAATACAAATTCCCCGCCGTTATGACGGGAAAAAAGCCAGTTAAAAAGAGCGGTTCTCGCTCCCCCGATGTGCAGGTAACCGGTGGGTGAGGGTGCAAAACGGGTACGAATTTTGTCAGGCATGTTGTTTCCCTTAATTTTTGCACTTTTATAGGATCGCGGTTCGCTTTTTGTCAAGACTCTTTTGCCTTTAATTGATCAAATTGTTCTTGACAACAAAACAAATTTATCATTAACTCACCAGCTTAATGCGATTGGCTAATTTTTAATAGAAGGCAGTTAAAGTAGTTCCATGTCTGATTCTTTGAAAATTAATCTGACGATTCTTCCCGAAGAAGGGTTGCGGTTGGCTTTTTCAGAAGATGCCGCGTGGTTCAAAGAGTGCTTTTCTATAGATGAATTGCCCGAGTTTTCACTTGTCAGGGCGGATATTAAATGTCTGGTTACCCGTTCAGGCGATACCATTTATATCCGGGGGGAACTGGTCGCTCAAATCACCCAGGAGTGCAGCCGCTGCCTCGAATTGGCGACGATTCCGATAGGTGGGGATTTTACCTACACCCTGGTTCCGGCAAAAGAGGAAACTGAAGAAAACCTGGAACTTACAGTTCAGGAACTTGAAACATGCTATTATCGGGGTGATTTTATTGATCTGGCGCCGATTATATGCGAACAGATCGTGCTGCAGGTGCCGATGAAGATTCTCTGCACCGAAGATTGTAAAGGATTGTGCCCGCGTTGCGGTAACAATTTGAATACGGGTTCATGCAATTGCCATTCGGATGCAGTAGATGACCGTCTGGCCGTGCTGAAAAATATTAAAGTTAAACATTAATGAGAAAAAGAGGATAATTTGCCATGCCAAATCCAGTAAAAAGACATTCCAGAACGAGGCGCAATACAAGAAGAGCGCACGACTTCTTACAACAGCCTGCATTGGCGGTCTGCCCGCAATGCAACGAACCGAAAATGCCGCACCGCGTCTGCCCCAATTGCGGTACATATAAAGGTAGAGAAGTCATTCCGGCTGAAAAAATTTCCTAAATCAGCAAACCCGGTAGAAGTAACGGCCGAATTCTATCAACCGCCTGTTTTTTTATGACAGGTGGTTCAGAATAAACCGGACAGATCAATCATAGATTGTCCTGTTAATGAAAGGGCTTGTATTTGCTGATAAAAACATTCTCTTTTAACCCGAAAATGCTGAGCCGTCGAAATCTTACGGGGCCTGAAAAGGCGTATGCTGTTTCCACTGAAAAAAATAAGGATTTTTTTTTGAAAAACAGGTAATAAAGTCACCACCTGGTGTAATTTTAGTCCAATCATTGACTGAGGGAGGGAATTCATGTCATTAGAATTAGAAGAAAAAGTCATTCAACTCGTTATGGAACAGCTGGATGTTACCCGGGAACAGTGCAAGCTGGAAGCATCTTTTATTGATGATCTTGGCGCTGATTCTCTGGATCTTGTTGAGCTGATTATGGAAATGGAAGAAAAATTCGGTGTGGAAATTGCCGATGAAGAGCTGGAAAAAATCAGGACAATTCAGGATGTTGTCGATTTTATCCGGGCAAAAAACATTAAAATTGATTAATTACTCACATCAGGATCATCGCTCATGAAAAGGCGTGTCGTCGTAACAGGCTTCGGTGTCTTGTCTCCCCTTGGAACATCCGTTTCGGAAACCTGGGAAAGCGCCATTGCCGGAAAATCGGGCATCGGTCCTATCACCCGGTTTGACGCCGCTCCTTTTGCTTCCCGGATCGCAGGCGAAATCAAGAATTTCGATCCTCTTCAATATGTCGATAAAAAAGAAGTCCGCCGCTACGACAATTTTGCCATTTACGCCCTCGCTGCAACTCAGATGGCAATGGAAGACGCAGCTCTGACCATCAGCCCCGACATTGCCGAGCGGGTCGGCGTCATCATCGGTTCCGGTATGGGCGGCGCATTGACGATTGAGGAAGAAGTCGAGGTGCTCATCAAATCCGGCCCCCGCAAGATATCACCGTTTGCCATTCCTGCCATTATCGCGAATCTTGGCGCCGGTCATGTCTCCATGCGGTTCGGCGCCAAGGGACCCATCAACTGTTCTGTGACAGCTTGCGCTTCAGGTACAACAGCCATAGGCGACGCTTATAAAACCATAGCATACGGCGATGCGGAAGTCATGATTGCCGGGGGAGTCGAAGCGGCTGTGACGAGGCTCGGTGTTGGCGGGTTTTGCGCTATGCGCGCGCTGTCCACCAGCAATGACGAGCCGGAAAAAGCCAGCCGTCCCTTCGATAAAAGGCGCAATGGTTTTGTTATTGCCGAAGGGTGCGGCGTGATCATTCTGGAAGAATTATCGTTTGCCCTGAAAAGAGGGGCGCGGATTTATGCCGAAATGATCGGTTACGGCTGTACGTCTGACGC
>CAZXIP010000203.1:0-3911 GCA_964640755.1 uncultured Smithella sp.
GGAATTCCTGAAGGAATTGGAGGATTTGAGCTGATGCAGCTTTTCAAGAAACAGGCCCTGAAATTCGGCCTGGAAATTCTTTCTAAAGATGTAACCGGTATAAAAAAATCTTCCGCCCCGCCGGTGTGGGAAGTAACATCCGGAGACTTGGTTTTCAAAACCATTAGCATTATCGCGGCGACGGGTGCGATGTGGCGGAGTCTTGGTGTGCCCGGAGAATCGGAATTTTCGGGAAAAGGCGTATCTTATTGCGCGACCTGTGACGGACCCTTTTACAGGAATCGTGACGTGATTGTGGTGGGCGGCGGCGATACAGCCATTCAGGAGGCACTTTTCCTGACCCATTTTGCCAGAAAAGTATTTGTGATTCACCGGAGGGACAGGCTTCGCGCGGCGGGCATGCTTCAGGAAAGAGCCTTTGCCGAAAAGAAGATTGAGTTTGTCTGGAATTCAACGGTTTCAGAAATCACTGGTGCTGATTTTGTAACCGGCGCTAAATTGAAAAATGTTCAGACCGGCAGCATCTCGGACATATCCGCCGACGGGATTTTTATTTTTGTCGGCCGGCTGCCCTATACGGAAATTTTCAAGGACCTGGTGGAGACAGACAAAACGGGTTTTATCGTAACCGATGAAAATATGCGGACAGATGCACCGGGCCTTTTCGCCGCCGGAGACTGCCGGGCCAAGCTTTTCCGTCAGGTTGTTACCGCTGCCGGTGACGGGGCCAACGCTGTGAACAGTGCCGAATTGTACATCGATGAAGTGAAAGGCCGGACATACTAAACAATGGAATCTATTGTGAGTGCCTGGCAGCATCTGCCATCCCATATCAGTCCTTCGCTTTTCAGCATCGGCTCTTTTCAGCTTCGCTATTACAGCCTGATGTATCTGGTTGCCTTTGCTGTTGTGTATTTCCTTTTCTCCTATCGCATTAAGCGCAAAGAGATCAGCCTGACGGTAGAATTTCTGCAGGATTACATGGTCTGGGCAATGGTCGGACTGATCGTCGGGGCAAGGTTAGGCTATGCCCTGTTCTACAATTTCAGCTATTTCAGCGCCCATCCGCTGGAGATTATCCTGCCGTTTGATTTCTCCGATGGTATTCGCTTTGTGGGTTTGAGCGGAATGTCCTATCATGGTGGCTTCATCGGGGTTGCTCTGGTCACCATTTACGTTTGCCATAAATACAAAATCAACCTCTGGCAATTCGGAGACTGGTTGTGCGCGGCGATACCCCTGGGCTATATGTTCGGCAGGCTGGGCAATTTCATCAATGGGGAACTCTGGGGCCGGGTTACCATGGTGCCGTGGGGTATGTATTTTCCCCTGGATCCAACAAGGAGCCTGCGCCATCCCTCACAGCTTTACGAGGCTTTGTTTGAAGGCCTGTTTTTGTTTTGTGTCCTTTGGCCGATCCGCAAAAAAAATCCTTTCGACGGTTTTACCGTTGGTCTTTATATTTTCGGTTACGGTCTGGTGCGTTTCTTCATAGAGTTTTACCGGGAACCGGACGCGCACCTTGGATTTGTTCTGGGATTCAACACCATGGGCCAGGTCCTTTGCATATTGATGATGCTGGCAGGCATTGCCATTATTATGTGGCGCAGGCAGGTTGCAACCCGCCGGATGTGAGGAGGAGGTCAATATGGGTAAGCGTTTAGTCATTATCGGTGGCGGCGCGGGTGGAGGATCCACAGCCGCAGAAGCGAAGCGCAATGACCCTTCTCTGGACGTTACCATTTTGCAGACGGGCCAGTTTGTTTCATATGCTTCATGTCCGACCCCATATTATATCGGCGATATGATTAAGGACGCCAATAAACTGGTTGCCAGGACGCCGGAAATATTCCGCGAAGGCGGTATTGATGTCCAGCTCCATTCGGAAGTTGTCAGCATCAATCCCAAAGAAGCGTTTGTTGAAGTAAAGGATGGCCGCTGCTTCCCCTATGACGTTCTCGTTATGGCCACCGGCACGTCAGCCATTGTGCCGGATATGCCCGGTGTGCACCTGCCCGGAGTTTTTTCGCTGCGCAATCTGGAAGATGCAATCCATATCAAAACCTCGCTTCAGGAAAAAAACGCGAAACGCGTTGTTGTCATTGGCGGAGGCTTTATCGGACTGGAAATGAGTGAAGCGCTTCATGCGGCGGGCGTCAAAACAACCATTATTCACAAAGATCCATTGCCGGCCAATCGCTGGGACACGGCTCTTTCTGCCATGATGCTGGAGGAGCTCCAGGCCCACGGTGTAGACTTTGTGGGCTATGCCGCAGCGCAGGCGATAGAAGAAGGAGTGAATGCGCCGCTTCGCGTGGTTACAGATAAAGGTGAATATGAAGGGGATCTGGTTTTGCTGGCCATTGGTGTCCGGCCCGACTCAAGGCTGGCACAGTCCATCGGGTTGAAAACCGGTTTATCCGGTGCAATAGCGGTGAACTTTGCCCAGCAGGCTTCTTTGGAAAATGTTTATGCCGTGGGCGATTGCTGTGAATCGTTTCATAAAGTCAGCCGCCGCTGGGTGAACGTCCCCCTGGGTGACATTGCCAATAAACAGGGCCGTGTTGCCGGGCGCAACATCGGCGGCAAACCTTTGACCTTTGATGGCATTGTGGGCGCCCAGTCTTTCCGGTTGTTCAATCTGGAATGCGCGGCCACGGGCCTTTCCGAAAAAGATGCGACAGCCGCGGGTTTTTCACCGGTCAGCAACATCACCTGGGGAAGCGCCATGGCGCCTGCGCTGGGCATAAGAAAAATTGGTCTGATGCTGACTGCCGACAAGTCATCCGGCAGACTGCTGGGCGCGCAGGCGGTGGGCGTCGCAGGAGCGGTGGGGAGAATCAACGCTCTGTCCGTCGCGCTCTGGGCGGAAATGAATCTTGATCAGATCGGCTATTTGGATCTGGCTTATGCCCCGCCGTTTAGTCCGGCGTGGGATATCATTCATAACGCGGCCCAGGCTCTCGGCCGTTTACTGTAACTCCGCTCACGCGGGACAAGCGTTAATTCTACGCAGCTTGCCGCAATCTTATTTCATTCATTTCATGCCTCGAAAGATTGCTGCAAGGTGGTTTATTCAGGGAAAAGAAAACAATGGTTTGGTGGTGGTTATTTTTTGCTGTCTTTATTCTGGCCATGCTGGCCCTTGATCTTGGTGTGTTCAACCGAAAGTCCCACATCATTAAAATGAAGGAGGCCATGCTGTGGACACTCTTCTGGGTGACGCTTGCGCTCCTGTTCTGTGTGGGGATTTACTTTTTCTACGGGCATGCCAAGGCGATGGAATTTGTTGCCGGCTATCTTATCGAATACTCATTGAGCATCGACAATCTTTTTGTTTTCATGCTGATTTTCCGCTTTTTCAATGTTCCCCGCGCTTACGAGCACAAAGCGCTGTTCTGGGGGATTTTAATGGCGCTGGTGACACGGGGAGTTTTTATCTTCGCGGGTGTCGCGCTGATCAACACATTCAGCTGGGTCATGTACATTTTCGGGGCTTTCCTGATTTTCACCGGCATCAAGATGGCGCTCAACAAGCAGACGGAAGTCCATCCGGACAAAAATATCGCGATAAAACTTTTGCGTTACATCATACCGGTCACCAATAAATTTTCCGGCGCCAAATTTTTTATCATTAAACGCGGCATCCGTTACGCCACCCCGATGCTGGCCGTTCTTCTTGCCCTGGAAACCACGGATATTCTTTTCGCAATTGATTCGATTCCCGCGGTGCTGGCCATTTCCAAAGATCCTTTTATCATTTACACGTCCAATGTCTTTGCCATTTTAGGGCTCCGCTCGCTTTTTTTCGCGATTTCAGGTTTGATGAAATTGTTTCATCTTCTCCATTACGGCCTGGCGGCCATTCTGACCTTTGTCGGAATTAAAATGCTGATCGAGGATTTTTTCCA
>CAZXIP010000204.1:0-3905 GCA_964640755.1 uncultured Smithella sp.
TATCGGAAATCTTTTCATTTTCCACCATGATCCGGATTTCCCGTCCTGCCTGAATTGCAAAGCACTTGTCAACACCGTTGAAAGAATGAGCGATCTTTTCAAGCTCTTCCAACCGCTGAACATATGTTTCCAGCATTTCACGGCGCGCTCCGGGACGGGCCGCCGACAGCGTGTCTGCCGCCTGAACCAGCACACCCAGAAGGGTGTTGTTGCGACCGTCATCGTGGTGAGTAGCGATCGCCTGAACAATGCGAGGACTTTCACCGAAACGTTTGGCAAAGTCGGCCCCGATAGCCGCATGCGTCCCTTCAATTTTATGGTCGACCGCCTTGCCGATATCATGCAGAAGTCCCGCCCGTTTGGCTTCCTTGATATTCATTTTGAGCTCCGCCGCCATCAGCCCGGTCAGATAAGCCACGTCAATGGAATGCTGCAAAACATTTTGCGAATAGCTGGTGCGATATTTCAGAGCACCCAGCATATTGATGATCTCGGGATGGATGTCATGGACGCCGCAGTCGAAGGATGCCTTTTCACCCGTTTCCCGGATGATCTGCTCCACCTCTTTTTCCACTTTTTTGACAATATCCTCAATGCGGCCGGGATGAATGCGGCCATCCTGAATGAGCCTCTCCAGTGAGATGCGGGCCACTTCACGCCGGACCGGGTCGAAGCTGGACAGAACCACCGCCTCCGGTGTATCGTCAACAATCAAATCGATGCCGGTAGCCGCTTCTATCGCACGAATGTTGCGGCCTTCACGCCCGATAATGCGGCCCTTCATTTCTTCACTGGGCAAATTGACAACGGATACGGTATGTTCCGCCACATAATCTCCCGCGTAACGCTGAATGGCATAGGCAATTATTTCACGCGATTTACGGTCCGCCGTCAGTTTTGCTTCTTCTTCCACTTTGCGAACCAGCGCTGCAGCGTCGCGCTTGGCGTCGGATTCCATGGATTGAATCAGAATATTTTTTGCTTCTTCAGGAGTAATGCCCGCAATTTTTTCCAGCCTGTCTTTTTGTTCTTCCACCATGGCATCCAGCCGACGGTGTTTTTCATCCAGGGCACGTTCCTTCTGGCTTAAATTTTTGTCACGACCTTCGATGTTTGATTCTTTCTGAGACAACGTGTCGATCCGCTTATCCAGATTTTCTTCTTTGGCCCGGATTCGACGCTCCAGTCCTTCCAGATCGTTCTTAACTTCTTTCGTTTCCTGATCAAAATCCGCCTTCATTTTCAGCAGATTTTCTTTAGCCTGCAAAATCGCTTCTTTTTTAAGGGTTTCGGCTTCTTTTTTGGACTCCTCGACAATGCGCGCCGCCAGACTTTCGGATGCCTTGATCTTCTTTGCAGTGAATAATTGCTTCAGAACATAACCGGCAACCGCACCTACTAATACTGCCACTATTATAAACAGGACAAATAAACCGCCGTCTAACATAATTGTACCTCCTCTTTTATCCCGTTGAAAATGACCATCTCATAAGACAGCAAAGCTCAGCAGGACTATATTTAAACCTTCCGGCAAGTGCAGATGGACAGCTTTACCGAAGGATTCATGGCTTTCTTATTTTTTTTCAAGGTTGATCGACGGGGAAATGGGGAAAAGTTGAGTTGTTTAGGACAGGCTTAATAAAAAAACCCCCGCCTATGCCGTGTTGATCACTATTTTGAACCTTTTAAAAAAGTGGGCACCCGGTGTTGTTTGTTTCAGGCTTTCTGCCACCCGACCAGCGGAACAAGGCGGACATGCACACCGCAAACAAGTATAGGCCCCAGGTTCAAAGTGTTGGCTCAAAAACAAATGACAATCACGCACATCGCAGGGGTAAACAAATTTTAATTAACTTGCGTTTTCAATCAGTTGAATCAATTTTTCGGACCGGTGCGTAAGCTGCTCACACAAGTCCTTATTAACTCCCTTTAATTTTAAAAAATCTTCTGTAATGTTTAAAGCTGCCAGGATAGCCACATCCACTGTCCGCAGTCCATCACTGGACTGTACAATATCTTGCATCTTGTCGTTAACAAACTGGACAACATTGGCCACCTGTTCATCCTCCGCATCACTTAAAACCGCAAGTTCCTGTCCCAGAATTTTAATGTCGTAACGCTTTTTCAAAATCCACGCCCTGGAATCTTATTTTGCATCAGTTATATCTGCAAGTAAATCAAGCAGTGAATCTACCCTCACGCGCACGCTGTCCCTTTCCTCATCTAATACCTTGAGTTTGCTTTTGTAATCCTCTATCTCCGATTCTTTATTTTTTAGCGCTTCCTCCAATATTGAAATCTGTTTTTTATAAAAAACCTGTTCACTGACAATATGTTTAATCTTATCTTCCAGCTCTGTAAATTTACTGATCTCCGTGTTCATTTCAGTCCTTTTTTAATGATGCATCATCCGCAATCATGCTATTTTTTTGATTATATTTATGCCAATTGATTCCTGAAATGTCAAGTCATTATTTTGGTTTGCGTCTCTGCAAGCACCTGGAAATACCGGTCCAATTCCGCAAACATCATAACGCTGTCCGTCATTTTGCCAACGGTTTCACGAAACCGACCCGATCCGGTCAATCCCCTTGTGTACCAAAGTAAATGCTTGCGGAAAGACTTGTTTGCTATTCGTCTTCCAAAACAGAACTCCTCCATTTCCCAATGTTTCTTAATAATTTCCATCCGCTCAGTCAGCGAAGGATGATAATCGTCAGCACGTTGCGCTGGTTGTTGATGAATGCCTTGAAATATCCATGGATTACCTAAAGCACCCCGACCAATCATCACTGCGTCACATCCGGTTTCCAAACGCATTTTTTGGGCGTCTTCCAGCTGACGGATATCACCGTTTCCAATGACTGGGATTTTAACGGCATTTTTAACTCCGGCAATAACACTCCAGTCTGCATGACCCGAAAAGCCCTGATCGGCGGTACGTCCATGAACAATTACTGCCGATGCGCCTGAATCTTCAGCTATTTTAGATATCTGTGTAGCATTGATGGATTTCTGACTCCACCCGGATCGAATTTTGACTGTCACAGGAACAGACACAGCGTCAACCACGGCTTTAATAATCCGGCCGGCAAGGACAGGATCCCTCATCAATATGGCACCTGCACCGGCCTTGATGACTTTTTTTACCGGACAGCCCATATTGATGTCAATCAAAGCCGGGTGATAATCGGAAACAATAACAGCCGCTTGAGCAAGGACACGGGGATCGGCGCCAAACAACTGAACGCCAAGCGGTTGATCTTCCGGGCACGTTTTCAGATATTCGATTGTTTTTGCTGATTTGCGAATCAGGCCGTTGGCGCTGATCATCTCGGTGAAGCACATGTCACAGCCAAACCGTCGGGCAATTAACCGAAAGGGTAAATTCGTAATACCCGCCAGCGGCGCGAGAACTGTCTTATTATGAAATAGATGAATTACTCCCGACACACATCAATCCTGAACGGATGCTGATTCACGAAGATACCGGCCTGCTTTATTCAGTTCTTCGAGTGTGTTGATGCCCATCACTTCAACATAGTCCGTCGTCAAACAGGCATGAACCTTTCGGCCCTCTCTGCGGCCGATTTCCACAATGTCGGTCAGGTAATACTCTTTCTGCTGATTATCATTTTTGACCTGTCGAAGGGCTGAGAATAAAAACGGCGTTTCAACACAATAAATGCCCGTATTGATTTCCAGTATTGCTTTTTCGGCATCGTTTGCATCACGATGCTCAACGATTTTCAGAATATTGCCCTGATTATCCTTGACGATGCGCCCGTATGCGTGGGGACCGGGCGGTTCCGTCGTCAGCACAGTTATGCAGGATTGCGATTCCCGGTGGCTGCTGATCAGGCGCCTGATCGTTTGCGGCTTTAAAAGAGGTACATCCCCGCAGA
>CAZXIP010000205.1:0-3896 GCA_964640755.1 uncultured Smithella sp.
TATGTTGTTTTTTTCAACGGACATTATTGACCACATCGGCTATTTGCCTGATTTCATCCGGAGCAAGCTCCGGAAACATCGGCAAAGAAAGAACCTCGCTGGCGCAGGTTTCGCTGACGTTCAGACTTTCTTGCAAGTTGTACATTTTCAGAAAGACGTCCTGCAGGTGGAGCGGGACGGGGTAGTAAACGGCGGAGGCAATTCCTGCTTCGGAGAGCGCATCGGCAATGGCCTGGCGGTTTCTGGTGCGGATGGTAAACTGGTGGTACACGTGTCTGCAGTCGGGTCTCTCGGAAGGCAGCAGGATATCCTTCGCTTTGATGGCCCCGCAGTAGAGCGCCGCGTTGCGCCTTCTTGCGTCGTTGGACGCATCAATTTCGGGAAGCTTTACGCGCAGAATAGCCGCCTGAATTTCATCGAGCCTGCTGTTGTAGCCGACTTCGGAGTGGTAATAGCGGACGGCGCTGCCGTGATTGCGAAGCATTTTGATTTTTGAGGCGATTTGGTCGTCGCGGGTGATCACCATTCCGCCGTCACCGTAGCAGCCGAGATTTTTGCTCGGAAAAAAACTGAAGCAGCCGGCGTCGCCCATAGTGCCGACGGTGTGTTCCCGGTATGTTGCCCCGAACGCCTGTGCACAGTCTTCAATCACCTTCAGGTGATGCTTTCGTGCAATGTCCATGATCGGGTCCATATCGGCGGCATGGCCGAATAAATGGACGGGAATGATGGCCTTGGTGCGGGGAGTTATTTTGGCCATGATCTTATCCGGATCCATATTGAACGTGTCCGGACTGATGTCAACAAAAACGGGCCGGGCGCCCACGAGCGCGACAACTTCCGCAGTGGCGATAAACGTAAAAGGTGTTGTGATGACTTCATCGCCCGGGCCGATCCCGCAGGCTCTCAAGGCGAGCATCAGGGCATCAGTGCCGTTGGCGCACCCTATAGCGTAAGGCAATTTGTGATAAGCAGCAACTTCTTCCTCCAGTTTTCCGACATTAGGTCCCAGAATGAATTGCGTCTGCTCCAGAGCCTGCCCGACCGCCTGGTCAATCTTGTTTTTCAGCCGGGAGTACTGCTTTTTCAAATCAACCATCGGGATCATAATGTGATGTCCTCGTGCGTTTTCATTTTTTGAAGAATTTCCAGGGCCAGCGCCAGGGACTTGCGCCCGTCCTCTCCGGATACTGCGGGTTTGGAACGGGTCAGGACGGAACTGACAAATGCCCGGACTTCTTCTTCCAGGGGATCGTGGCTCGCCACTTCAATGTTATTCTGAACAATCTGCTGTTTACCATCGGCTCCTGTAGCCTTATTCAGCGACAGAATCTCACGCTTGCGTGTATCAACGGCATGATATCCCTCCGGTCCGAAGAAACGAAGTTTCTGCATGGTCTTGGCGCTGATGCGGCTGGCTGTCACATTGGCGATGCAGCCGCAGGCAAAGGACAGTCTCACGTTGGAGATGTCGATCTTGTCGGAAAGAACGGGAACGCCGACCGCTTCAACACTGGTGAGAGAGGAATGGACGAACTTCAAAATGATGTCCAGGTCGTGAATCATCAAATCAAGAATGACATCAACATCCGTGCCCCGTTCAAAAAAGGGATGCAAACGGTGCACTTCGATGAAGACCGGACGGGTAATGACCTGCTCCAGCGCCATGACGGCAGGATTAAAGCGCTCCACAAAACCGACCTGGAAAACGCAGCTGTTTTTTTCAGCCAGCGCGAGCAGTTCATCCGCTTCTTCGAGGGTTGCGCAGAGGGGTTTTTCAATGAGCACATCAACGCCCGCAGAAAGAAAATCTCTGGCAACCGTGTGGTGGGCGCCCGTGGGGACGGTGATGCTAACGGCATCAACCTTGCCCAGCATTTCCCGGTGATCCGTGAAAACGCTGCATGAATAAAGATCGGCCGCCTTCTTCGCTTTTTCGATCTGCGTGTCGGATACGGCAATGATTTCACAATGGTCAATCTTGGCGTATTTCTGCAGATGATAACCGCCCAAGTGACCGATGCCGACTACGCCGACTCTTATTTTTTTTCCGTCTGTTGCCATTTTTTTCTCTCTAGCGGCATATGCTTCTTTTTGATTTTTGAATGAAGTCGATAAAATGACGCTTTTCGGGGCAGTCTTCAACATCCTCCGCTGCCTTTACCAGTGCCTCTTCCAGAAGAAGATCGGAACGGAAAATGATGCGATAGGCGTGTTTCAGGGCGGCAATGGAACGCTCCGGGAAATTTCGTCTTTGAAGCCCGATCAGGTTTAGGCCAAACAATGTGGCCCGATTGCCGTTGGCAATGGTGTAGGGGGGAATATCCTTCACTACGGCGGATGCGCCGCCTACCATGGCATGCGCGCCGATGCGGCAGAATTGATGGACACCGCTCAGGGGGCTGATAATCGCGTAATCCTCCACATGAACATGTCCTGCCAGCCCCGTCGAATTGGCCACAATCACGTGATCACCCAGTTGACAATTGTGGGCAATGTGAACATAGGCCATCAGAAGATTGTGGTCTCCCATGACCGTCATGCCGGTATCCGCCGTTGTGGCCCGGTGGATACTGACATATTCCCGGATGGTATTAAAGTTTCCGATAATGACAGCGGTTTTTTCCCCACCGAATTTAAGGTCCTGCGGAGGAGCGCCAATGGAGCAGAATTGAAGGATTTTACAGCCTTCGCCGATCTGTGTGTAGTTATCAATGACCGTATGGGGCCCGATAAAGGTGTTTTTCCCGATCTTGACTTCAGGCCCGATAATCGAATAGGGACCTATTTCCACGCCTTCTTCCAACCGGGCGTCCGGCGCAATGATTGCTGTGGGATGAATTTTCATGATTGATGATCACCTGCTTTAGCGATTTTTATTTCCAGCTCTTCTACCTGTTTGATCAGCTTTTTTAACTGGGCGCGGATTTCAGGAAGTTTGGTCTTGCTGGACTCCACTTTCAGCCATTCTTTGTAGGGAAGAAACGGCCTGCCGCCGCCCACCTGGCCTGCGGGGATGTCCCTGTTAACGCCCGATGCGACGCCGATCCTGACGTGATCTCCGATGGAAATATGTCCGACAATGCCGACCTGTCCGCCCATCAGGACGCTGCGTCCTATTTTGGTGGATCCCGAAATACCGGTCTGCGCGGCAATGGCGGTATTTTCGCCGATCACAACATTGTGCGCGATTTGAACAAGGTTATCTACCTTCACATTCCGCTGAATCCAGGTTTTGCCCAGAGTAGCCCGGTCAACGGTGGTGTTCGCGCCAAGCTCCACGTCATCGTCGATTTGAACGATGCCGACCTGGGGAATTTTATCATTCCCCGCGCCCGGTGCTGCAAAGCCGAAGCCGTCCGCCCCGATCACGACACCCGAATGCAGAATCACTCTTTTGCCGATGATGCAGCCATGATAAACACTGACGTTCGCATAAAGGATGGAATCCTCGCCGATGCTGGATCCGCGCCCGACAAACACACCGGGGTAAATGACCACGCCTTTTTCGATGATGGCGCCGCGTCCGATAAAGACCCGGGGCATGACCGTAGCCTGGGGTGAAACCCGGGCGCCTTCCTCGATAAAGGCATCCGGGTGGATTCCCGCCGGTCCGTGATCGACGGGGTAAAACACCGAAAGGAGTTTCGCAAAGGCCACGTAAGGGTCGGCCACGACGACCAGGTTTCTTTCGGGTGCTGTGAGTCCCGGCGGAACAAGGATTGCCGCCGCGCGCGTCGAGTTGAGCATTTTGAAATATTTTTCGCCGGCGATAAATGTAAGATCATTTTCGCCTGCTTCGTCAATCGGCCGGATGTGAGCGATGGTTTTTGTTTCATCGCCCACAACCGAACCGCCGACCATGACGGCTATTTCCTGAATGGTTTTGTTCATTT
>CAZXIP010000206.1:0-3873 GCA_964640755.1 uncultured Smithella sp.
CCTTTGCTTTTTTTATTGACAAGCAAAAAGTCTTTGATAAGGTGCATAATTTAAGATTGATGGAGAAAATGTCATGATTTCCGTGGAAAAGGCGCTTGAAACCATTCTTGCCGATTGTCGTCCGCTTGGATTCGAAAAAATTAATATTCTGGAAGCTTTGGGAAGGGTGATTGGAGAGGATGTTATTGCACAGCGTGATATTCCCCCCGCGCCAAATTCCGCAAAGGATGGCTACGCTGTTCGCTCAATCGATACCAAAGGCGCAAAAACCCGAAAACCCGTGGAGCTCAGGGTAATTGAAACCATTGCAGCGGGCCGTCTTCCCCAAAAAGCGGTGAACAAAGGCCAGGCAACCCGCATCATGACCGGTGCCGTGATTCCCGAAGGCGCCGATTCTGTGGTTCTCAGGGAAGATACGGAAGAAAAAGGTAAAACGGTCATCATTAAAACTGCTGTGCCCCGGGGTGCTGAAGTCCGTTTTGCCGGTGAAGATGTAAAAAAGGGTGAACTCGTGATTAAAACGGGCAGCGTTTTGCGTCCCGGGCACGTCGGCATGCTGGCCGCGTTGGGAAGGGCGTTTGTCACGGTTTATCAGAAACCACGGGTAGCGATTCTTTCCACCGGCGACGAACTGGTCGAACTGGAGGCTGATCCGCCTTGCGGGAAAATTGTCAATTCCAACGGCTATTCGCTTGCCGCGCAGGTTCGGGACTGCGGCGGTATCCCGATTATGCTTGGTATTGCTTACGATAACCGGTCGGAGCTTGCAAAAAAATTTCAGGCAGCGACCCGGGCCGACGTTGTTCTTTCTTCCGGCGGTGTCTCGGTCGGCGATTATGACTTTGTTAAAGACGTGATGGCGGATGCAGGCAATGCTATGCATTTCTGGAAGGTGGCCATGCGTCCGGGAAAACCGATGGCCTTTGGATCCATGAACAGTGTGCCGCTCTTCGGTCTGCCTGGTAATCCTGTTGCCGTCATGGTTGCGTTTGAACAGCTGGTCCGTCCCTACCTGCTGAAAATGCAGGGACACGCACGGATTTTCCGTCAGATCTTCAAGGCGGTGAGCGCTCAGAACATCAGAAAGGAAACCGGTTTTAAACATTTTTTACGTGCGGTGATTCAAAAAGAAGGGGATCGTTATGTTGTGCGCACGACCGGCGGGCAGGGGTCCGGTATCCTGAATTCCATGGTGGCAGCCAATGCTTTCATTGTCCTTGATGAAAATGTTTCTTCTGTAAAAAAAGGGGATGAAGTTGCCGTGCAGATGCTTGATGAAACGATGCTGAGGACGGATGTTCCCCTCTTTGATTAGATAATTTTTTCCGTGGAACGTGTGTCCGGATATGACAGCCGGAGCGTGTAAAAGAATGACGCAAGATAGATATGATCAGGCTTTTTGCTGAGATATATAAAGCACTTTAAAATAAAACGGAAAAGAAAGGATTTTTTATGCGTAAGTCAATGATATTTATTTTTATTTTTCTTGTTGGTGTCTGGGGTTGTTCTCCGCAGCCGCCGAAAACAGAGGAACAGAAAGCTTTCTACGCGCTGGGGGCCCATCTCAATAAACAGCTGTCCGTTTTTGACATGTCTCCCGAGGAAATGAAATATGTTCAGATGGGAATGTCCGATGCGTCCACCGGCAAGAAGCTGGTGGCTGAGCCTGAAGCCAACATGCCGAAACTTGCAGAAATGATACAGTCGCGCATGGCAAAAGCCACGGAAAAACAAAAAGCGCAGTCCAAGGCCTTTCTGGAAAAAGCCGCCGCTGAAAAAGGCGCGAAAAAAACTGCAACCGGTCTGATATACAGCGAGATAAAGGTTGGAACAGGCGCACAGCCGAAAACCACGGACACTGTAAAAGTTCATTATGTCGGTAAGCTGATTGATGGGAAAGAATTTGACAGTTCCATCAAACGCGGCCAACCGGCGGAATTACCGCTGGGACAGGTATTTCCCTGCTGGGCGGAAGGGGTTGCCATGATGAAAGTGGGAGGCAAATCGAAGCTGGTGTGTCCGGCTGAAATTGCCTATGGTGACAAAGGGCGTCCGCCTGTTATTCCCGGCGGTGCGGCGTTGGTTTTTGAAGTTGAACTGCTGGATGTGAAACCGTCCGGAGAAGCATCCACGTCGACACCTGCGGTAAAACCTGCTGCAAAACCGGCGGTAAAAAAATAAATTAGCAGTCAAGAATGTTCCCATGATCAGGATGTAAGGGGCGGGGCAGCAGCCCGCCCCTTCGCTGTGTTTTTATCATAAGGTAAGTAAAATGATCCATTCGATTCAAGAAAGTCCGCTTTATTCCATCGTCAATCCCCGAAGCATTGCTTTTTTTGGCGCTTCCAATAATTTTTTGCGAATGGGCTCCATGATGCTTTCATCGGTGCAGGCTCTCGGTTACGAGGGGGCGATATACCCGATCCACCGGGAGGAAAAAGAGGTTCGCGGTTTAAAGGCTTATGCCAGCGTCATGGATCTGCCGGAAGTTCCGGATCTGGCGATCATCGTCCTTCCCACGGATATTGTCTGCCGGACAATGGAAGATTGCGGGAAAAAGGGCATCCGCCATGCCATCGTGGTGTCAGGTGGGTTCCGGGAGGCCGGCCCCGAAGGTGTTTCACTCCAGCAGGAGCTGGAAGCGATTGCCCGTCATTACGGCATCCGTTTTCTCGGGCCGAACTGCCTCGGTGTTGCCAACCTGCACCAAAAACTGAATCCCACAACCATCACCGCGGAAGGTCCTCCCGGTTTTGTGGGACTTGCGTCCCAAAGCGGCAGTTTTGTTACGCAGATGTTTGATTACCTTCATCGCCACGGCATGGGGTTCAGTTCGGCACTGAGCGTCGGGAATGAAGCCAATATTGACATTGTCGATTGTCTGGAATATCTGGGCGTCTGTCCCGACACAAAGGTGATCACACTTTACATTGAAGGAATCACCCGGGGCAGAAAGTTTATCGAAACAGCCAAGGCCATTACACTCCATAAGCCCGTTGTGGCCCTTTATGTGGGCGGGTCTGAAGCAGGCAGGCAGGCAGGTCTTTCTCATACAGGCTCCATGTCGGGGCCCAACGAAATCTATGACGGTGTTTTCCGGCAATGCGGAATCATTCGGGCGACGACCATCACGGAACTATTTGATTATGCGCTCGCGCTGGGGACGCTTCCCCGGCCCGGCGGAAACCGGGTCATCATTCAAACGCATTCAGGGGGTCCGGGGGCCACGGCTGCCGATTCCTGCGGACGAGCGGGCCTTACCTTGCCGCAGCTTTCCCCGGAAACGCTGGATAAGTTGAAACCCATGATTCCCAGAACGGCCAGCACCGCGAATCCGGTTGATCTGACGTACAACAGGGATTTTACAGAAAGTTTCTTTGACATTCCCGACGTGCTGTTGTCGGAAAAAAATGCCGATATGCTTCTGGCTTATATTCTGTCTCCCGGCGGTTTCGCAGACCGGATTTTAAAGGAAATGGGGGTTCCCGATGAATCGATCCCGCAGGAAAGAGAGAAACTCCTTGCGGAGCATTCGGAGGCTTTTTTCAGTTTGACCAAACGCCACCCCGATAAACCTGTTGTCGGTTTTACCTACCGCAGCCTTCAGGAAACAATGGTGCGGTACCTGCTCGATCGGGGGGTCCCTGTTTATCAGGATCCCGAACGCGCCGCCCGATCCATGGCGGCGGTGCTGCAGTATTATAAAAAGCGCGACAAAATGGTCCGGGAATAAAAAGCATAAAGGGTTTGATCCCGTTTTCCCTGTTTTGTGTTGACCTGAAAAAGGATCGCATGGAATGAATTGTCCCGACCTGTACTTGACTTGGCAGACAATGACCAATTAGGTCTTATCTCAGCAATCTCTTCACCTAC
>CAZXIP010000207.1:0-3848 GCA_964640755.1 uncultured Smithella sp.
ATTTGTTTTGTGGCGACGTCCATGGTGAAAAACCATGAAGACACCATGTCTCTGGCAAAAATCATGGGAGATTATAAATATCTGAAGTGGATTTTGTGGAATGAATTTATCTTTGATGAGAGACGGGACGATGTTGATGACGTAAATGATGTTTTGGCCTATCTGCACAGCCGGGCCATGATTATAACCACCGAGCGCGATGGCGAGGTATGGATCGAAATCAAAAGCAAAGGCCACGCAAAACTAAAACCGTTTGCCGGGCTTGTTCACAATTATCTGGAATCCTGCTGGATCGTCATCCGGGGCCTCGTCTATCTCAAGAAGAAATCTCTGACGCAAAAAGAATGGCTGGGCAAGATTCGACCACTGGGTGACCGGATGTTCCGCAAGGGAGAAATACTGCGCGCTGAGGCCCTTTCCCAGGCCAATTATCTCAATGCCATTAAATTTTTGGAAGATGCCGAATTGATTGTTTCTCAGTCAAAAGAAGAAAAAACCGGCAAAAGCGAACTCAGTTACAATCTTACGGACAGTCGTGCACAACTCGAAGTTCTCCGACGCCGCCTGTTCAAGTTCCTCTAGTCAATTTCCCCCCTCATTCGTGTTGACATTTTGGCCTGTATAAATTAAACTAGTCTCAAACTGGTCTAAGTTAGGGAGGGTAATATGCAAACTGTCGGAGCTTATGAGGCAAAAACATCTCTGTCCAGGCTTTTAGAACGAGTCAATAAGGGAGAAGTGATAAGCATAACAAAACATGGTGTAATAGTGGCCGTTTTGCAACCTCCCGCGACGGCAAAGAAATTAAAACCACGCCAGGCGATTGCTGCATTGCGGCAGTTCAGAAACAAACACGCGCTCAAGGGAATTTCTTTGAAAAAAATGATCGAAGAAGGCAGGCGCTAAGCAATGCAGGAATTTGTCATTGATAATTCCGTGGTCATGTCCTGGTGCTTTCAAGACGAAACCAATAAATATGCCGATGATGTTCTGGGACTCCTCGAAGAAGGCACCGCCTATGTGCCTGCCATCTGGCCGTTAGAAGTCAGCAATGTATTGCTTGTCGCGGAACGCAGAAGGCTGCTAAGTCAAGCAGACAGTTCTCGCTTTATTTCGCTGTTGTTTGAACTACCGATCATTGTGGACCAGGAATCGCCGGAGAGAATGCTGAGTGAAATATTGGCCCTTGCCCGTGAATATAAACTGTCCAGCTATGACGCCTCTTATTTAGACCTTGCCATGCGCAAAGGTTTGCCAGTGGCTACAACGGATATGAATATTATTGCGGCGGCCAAAAGGAGCAGTGTGCCAATAATAAAATAAACCAATGGAAATCAAAAGTTCCGCTTCCCGCGGCTTGCCGCGGGAAGCGGAACGGATTTATCTCCTTTTCCCGGATTTTCCCGGCTGTTTAATGCTGTAGAAAGCCGACATGCCGAGATAACTGGCGGAGTCGCCCAGTTCTTCCTCGATACGCATCAACTGGTTGTATTTGGCCAGTCTTTCCGTGCGGGAAAGCGAACCGCTTTTGATCTGGCCGCAGTTGGTGGCCACGGTGATGTCCGCCATGAACGTGTCTTCAGTTTCGCCAGAACGGTGGGAAACGACGCATGTGTAGCTCGATTTCATGGCGCGTTCCATGGTTTCCAGGGTTTCCGTGAGCGTTCCGATCTGATTGAGCTTGATCAGGACCGAATTGGCCACGCCAAGTTCAATCCCTTTTTCCAGGCGTTTGACATTCGTCACAAAAAGATCATCGCCAACAATCTGAATCTTGCCGCCCAGCTCGTCGGTCAACAGCTTCCATCCCGCCCAATCGTCTTCCGCAAGGCCGTCTTCGATTGAGATGATCGGGTAGCGCTTCACCAGATCCGAATAAAACTGCACCATGTCCTCGGCTGATTTCCGGGGTTTCTTTTCAGCGGCCAGGATATATTTGCCTTTTTCGTAAAAGGAACTGGCGGCCGAATCCAACGCGATCATGATATCTTTGCCGGGTTTGTAGTTGGCTTTTTCAATTGCCGTCATAATCAGCGACAGGGCCTCTTCATTGGACTTCAGATTCGGCGCGAACCCGCCCTCGTCACCAACGGCCGTGTTGTAGCCTTTGCCCTTCAGGACGGCCTTCAGGGCATGGAACACTTCGGTGTTCATGCGGATGCCCTCTTTGAAGTATGGCGCGCCCACAGGCATGATCATAAATTCCTGAATGTCCACATTGTTGTCAGCGTGCTGGCCGCCATTTAAAATGTTGGACTGCGGAATGGGCAGAACATTGGCGTTGACACCGCCCAGGTAACGATAGAGCGGCAGGCCTGACAACTCCGCTCCCGCTTTGGCACAGGCCATGGAAACGGACAAAATGGCGTTGGCGCCCAGTTTTCCTTTATTGGCGGTTCCATCGAGCTCAATCATGGCAAAATCGATATCCCGCTGTCTGCGGCAGTCCATGCCGATGATCTCCGGTCCGATTTTATGCAGAACATTATTAACGGCTGTTTCGACCCCTTTGCCTCCGTATCTTTTCTTGTTGCCGTCACGCAGCTCCAGCATTTCGTGTTCGCCGGTGGATGCTCCTGAAGGTACGGCGGCTCTCGCTGTGATTCCCGATACGGTGGTGACTTCGGCTTCAACGGTGGGGTTGCCCCGGGAATCCAGAATTTCCCGTGCATGAATATTGATGATTTCCGGCATATAAAACCTCCTTTTTGCTTTGCCATAAGCTTTAACAGAGCCGCGGGCTGATTTCAAGGTGATAAGCAAACAGGCTTGATAACTTTGATTAAGTCGGATAAAAGTAAATCCGTTTTGAATCCGGAAAGAGGGATGAACAATGGCTTGGAGATGAACACGGATAAAAAAGATAAAAATACAAAACTCTTTCTTCACTTGAAAAAATGGCTGGAAAAAGCTGTGCTGGATTATTCCATGATAGAAGAAGGGGACAAAGTGCTCATCGGCGTCTCCGGAGGGGCGGACAGTTTTGCCCTGCTGGATTTGCTTGATTCTCCGATGATTTTTGTGCCGAAGTTTTCATTTATCGCGGTCAACATCGATATGGGGTTTGATCCTGACTACATAGCTTACCGAGAGCTTGAAAAATACTTTCAGGAACATCAATATCCGTTCATAATGGAAAAAACCAATATCGGAGTGCTTGCACATTCGGATTTCAACAGGAAAAACCCATGCTTTTTGTGCTCGCGTCTTCGCCGCAAACGAATTTTTGAAATTGCAGACGAGAATGGTTGCAACAAGATCGCCTTTGCCCATCATCGAGATGATATTATCGAAACACTGCTGATTAACCTGTTTTACGGGCGGGAAATCAGCACGATGATGCCCGATCAGAGCATATTCGGCGGTAAGCTGCACATTATCCGTCCGCTGGCCTATTTGACAGAGGATATTGTAAAAAAATTTAGTCGCGAGCGGGAATTCCCCGCAGTTAAAAATGCATGCCCGAGCAGCGAAAATTCAAGAAGAATATACGTGAAAAAGCTGTTGAATGAACTGGAGCGAGACAATCCCGATATCCGTCATAACATTTATACGGCCATGAGTCATGTGAAGACGGACTATTTACCTTCCTGGTCTGGAAAAAAGCCGCGCTGAACGGCCATTTCTCAGAACGGATTACGCAGGAATCAACAATCTCGATATACAGCATCTTCCATATTAATTGCAGAGAATTATGTTATAAATTTAATCACTATGAATATAACGATAAAGTAATACATTAACTATATTGGAAATAAAAAAGATGGTAATATTCATTATTTAATGTAAAATTAAGACATGACAAAAGAAAATACAGCGCAAAAACTGATTGCATCCAATAAAACGGC
>CAZXIP010000208.1:0-3826 GCA_964640755.1 uncultured Smithella sp.
TGGCGCGGGGTTTGGAATGTTCATGGCAAGGTCCATCAGCTGATATCGGTTCGTGTTGAGACATGAATAAACAGCGAAAGAGTCAAGGGACGCTTCGACAGGCTCAGCGACCACGCTTCAACCGACAGGCTCAGCAACCGAAGGGACAGGAACAAGGATCAAGGAAAAAGGAACAGCTCCGCTTCCTGTCCTCCGCCAGCGGAGGTGGCGCGAAGCGCCGGAGATTATTGTAACATTTTTACTGAAACACTGCACTAGCTGCCCGGACAACAGGTGAATACATCTACAAGGTGAACTCAGGCAAACGATAACCTTTTTCCCGAAACAATCTTAAACAGGCTTCGGCAACAGAATCGTCATAAAGAATGCCCCTGTTTTTTCCGATCTCCTCCAGGGCTGCCTCAACACCCAGGGCCGGACGGTAGGGACGATGGGACGACATGGCTTCCACGACATCGGCAACGGCAAGAATACGGGCTTCCATGATAATCTCTTCCCCCTTAAGGTTTCTCGGGTAACCCGAACCATCCATCCGCTCGTGGTGCTGATAAACCATCTGTGCCAGCGGCCAGGAAGACTCCACGTCCTTCAGCATCTCGTAACCTTTTACAGCGTGTTCTTTGACCAGGGCGAACTCGACCCTGGTCAGTTTTGAGGATTTTGTCAGGATCTCGGCCGGCACAGACAGTTTTCCGATGTCGTGAATCGCGCCTGCCATCCCGATGCCATCAATTTTTTCTCCGGGCATTTCCATCTCCGTGGCTATAGCACGGGCAAGATCCGCGGCCCGTGTCTGGTGACCCGCCGTATAGGGATCCCGCGCCTCGACGGCGCCTGCCAGAAGATGGATGGTTGTGTTCATCGCCTTGCTGAGCCTGTCCAGCGTCTTCTGAAGTTCTTCCTGTGCTTTTTTCCGCTCGGTCATGTCAATAAGAGAAGCTATGCTTTTCTTTGTGCCCGGTACAAGCTTAATGGTTAAAAAAGTATCCTTAATATCGCCTGTTTTTGTTATATAGCGAAATTCGTAACTTGGCAGCGCGTTCCTTTCAATCTCTCGTCTCAACCGGTGCTGTTCGATCATTCGCCTGAGATCATCCGGATGAATAATTTCAGTCCACTTCATACGGCCAATAATTTCGTCTGATGAATATCCCGTGTTGCTCAAGAATTCATCGTTTGCCATACTTATAGTCATATCCTCTTCAATGAGAATCATTGAAGTGCCGGTATTGTCGAATATCGTGCGGTAGAGTTCCTCATTCTCCCGCAACGCCTCCTGCACCTGTTTGCGCTCGGTGATATCGGTATTGAAACCGTGCCAGATGATGCTGCCGTCATCTAATTTCTCCGGCGTTGATTGGCCGAACAACCATTTAACCGGCTGACCGGGAATCTGCACCCTGTATTCACATTGCCAGGTAGTCATTTGTTCAGCGGATAATTCAATTGATTTAATTAGTTTGTCTATATCTTCAGGCAATGTGACTCTGACAACCGGGGAGAAATCATCACGCACATCTTCCGGTGAACAGCCAAAAATGTTCACAATGGCTTTTGAACTGAATGGAACACAATAGGTCCCGTCCGGCCTTCTCATGAACTGGTAAATCATTCCGGGAACATTTAAAGACAGTTTATTGAACACGACGTCACGTTCGCGAAGCTCTTCTTCAACCTTTTTCTTGTCGGTAATATCGTTATAAAGAACCTGGAAACGCTTGGTGCCATCCCATATAATTTCTTTGCGGAAAACGTCGAGATGGCGGAACTTACCATCTTTTCTGATTATGCTGATGGCATAATTCAAGGGCCCGCTCTCTCCCCGTTTCCGCTGTTCTCTTCTTATCTTGTTTTCAGCGAGGCTCTCTTTTGTGTAACACTTCGTTACAGGGGTATTCTTCAGCTCCTCAACACTTTCAAATCCAAATAGATCAAGCAATGCCTTATTGGCATAGAGAGTTTCACCATCATCAGACACAATCCTCACTCCAAGAATCGATTGATCCATGGAATTTCGGAAATTCTCTTCGCTCTTTCTGAGGGCTTTTTCCGCCTCTTTAATTTTGGTGATGTCAAAAATGACGCCAAATATTCCTCGAATAGTTCCATCCGGACCTTTATCCGGTATATAGTTGTTGAGTCCGTAAATCGTTTTTCCTTTGTGAGTTTTAAACCGGGTATCTGCACTCACCATTTCACCGTTCAGGGCCTTTTGCATAAAGGGACGGAGTTGCTGAAAAATGTCCTCCCCGAATACCTCGGCAACTGTATGACCCAGCACCTGATCAGAGGTCATCCCGTGGAAACTTTCAAACTGGTTGTTGATGAACCGGTAACGGAAGTCCCTGTCTATCAGGGCAATACGTCCGGGAAAACTGTTGACGATCAAAGAAAACTGTTGCTCACGCCTGCGCAGCTCTTCCTCCGCCCGCTTACTCTCGGTAATATCACGGGCAACGGCTATAATGCCTGCAATCTTTCCATCCCGCATGATCGGAGAACCGTTGATCTCTCCAACCCTGACGGTTTGGTCTTTTGCAATAAACTCATATATTGACGGCAGTGTGGTTTCCCCTTTTAATATCCCGCTGATATGATTAATCGCCTGATCCAGAGATGGTTCGGTCAGGATGGACCCTAAATCAGCAACAGAGCGGCCGATGAAATCCTTTGGCTTGTACCCCAGCACTTTCTCCACACTCGGAGACATACTTAAAATCTTAAAATCCATATCCAGCGTAAAAATGACATCCCTGACATTTTCGAAACTCAGGCGATGCTGTTCTTCCATTACCCTGAGTTCCTGATTGAGTGTTTCCAGATCCAGCATTTTCTTTTCGAGCTTGTTGAAAAGAATTTCATTGTACCGCCGAAAAAACTCCATTTCCTCACCCAGGGGTTTTGCCTTATCCGGGCTGAAGGTTTTCTTCTCCTCCAGCAGATCGATCAGGATTTCAAGCAGTACTTCCGGTTCCCTTGGCTTGACAATGAATCGGTCTGCACCCAAATCCAGGGCAAATTTTTCGTCCCTCGGTTCCGTGTAAGTTGCCGTGTAAAAAACAAAGGGAATGTTCTTTAATTTTTCCTCCGATTTGCATTGCCGGCATAAAGAATAGCCATCCATCACCGGCATCAGGATATCCGAAATAATTAAATCGGGAACCTGAGCTCTGGCAATCTCCAGGGCAATTTTCCCGTTTGACGCCTCAAAGACTTCCCAGCCCTGGCCTTTTAATAATGTCCTGAGCAGGTAAAGGTTATCGCTGTTATCATCAACAATTAAGACTTTTGCTTTCATAAGCCATTTCCTCTCTTGGATACTTCAGGGAAGAATCATCAATTTCAGTCTCAGGATGCGCTCCGGAATCGTATTCCACGCGGTTTCTTCCTCCGTCCTTGGCCCGGTAAAGGGCCTTATCAGCACGGGCTATCATTTCATCGATTTTTTCATTGCCACGATAATCCGTCAGGCCTAAAGAAACCGTCACTTTGAAATCCGTTCCCATATTGGGAAACCGCTTCTGTTCAACCGCCCCACGGACACGCTCTGCACAGAGCGTCGCCCCTTTAATATCCGTTTGCGTCATGATGATCAAAAATTCCTCTCCTCCAAAACGGCCATATAAGTCCACACTGCGAAGGCTGTTGCGAATAGCGTCTGAAACACCCCTCAAGACTTCATCTCCGACCAGGTGGCCAAGGGTATCATTAACGGATTTGAAGTGATCGATGTCCAGCATGGCAAGAGAAAAGCGCGGGCCACCCCGGGACACCCGCTGCCGTTCATTTTCAAGCATTTCCATAATGTGCCTACGGTTGTAGGCTC
>CAZXIP010000209.1:0-3818 GCA_964640755.1 uncultured Smithella sp.
TCGAACAGATTCACGTTGACCAGCCAGTCGACTTTGCCCAGAGCCTGACGGACTTTATTGGAATGCGCGCCTGAACAGGCCGGATTCATGCCCCATGCGAAGAAACCGGTGAACTTTCCCTTGTACATATCATCAAAAATCTGGAGCCACGAATAATTGGCGCCATCATCGAGTTTTGGCAGAACTTGATAGGCATCTTCGACCGACAAATTCGTACCATAAAAAGATCGAAGCAGACTTGCCGAATACTTCGGGAAGTTCTTCCACCAGTTGAGGGACTTTTCTTCTTTTGTTTTTGGAGTTCGCTTCTCATTGTATGCCGCAAGTGTCGGAAGCGAGGCTGTGGGTGTTCCTAGATAACCCGGCCAGATGTGGAACAGCAGGCCATGGTCGGTGGAACCCTGAACGTTTGACTCGCCTCTCATCGCGGCTATGCCGCCGCCCGCGACACCCATGTTGCCCAAAAGCAACTGAATGATGCACATTGTACGGATGTTCTGAACACCAACGGTGTGCTGCGTCCAGCCCATGGCGTATAATTCAACGCCCGCCTTGTCGGGTTTGCCGGTTGAAGCATACAGACCGTAGACTTCGTTTAGTTTCTCAACAGGCGTTCCCGTAATCTTGCTGACGATCTCCGGTGTGTATCGGGCGTAGTGTTTCTTCAAAAGCTGGAAAACACAATTCGGGTCACTCATCGTCGGGTCTTTTTTAATTACGCCGGTACCGTCCGTCTGATAAGACCAAGTGTCTTTTTCATACTTACCATTGGTAAAGCCGGAAAACACTCCCTTGTTTTCTCCCGGCATTTTCAGGGCAGGATTCACCAGGAATGATGCGTTGGTGTAATTCTTGACATATTCTTCGAAATACAGCTTGTTGTCGAAAATGTACTTGATCATGCCGCCCAGGAAAGCGATATCCGTGCCCGAACGAAGCGGGGCATACAGATGCGCCTTAGAAGCCGACTGCGTGAAGCGCGGATCCACGCAAATGATTTTTGCGCCCCTTGTGTTTACCGCCTCCTGTATCCATTTCCAGGAAACAGGGTGGTTGGAAGCAGGATTGCTTCCCATGATTAAAAGCACATCACTGTTTTTAAAATCGACCCAGTGATTGGTCATTGCGCCGCGTCCGAACGACTCTGCCAGAGCCGGTACAGTCGGGCTGTGTCAGATACGGGCCTGATGTTCGATGTAAACCAGGCCCAACCCCCTCAAGAATTTTTGATACGTAAAGCATTCTTCTAGGTCCATCGCGGCGCTACCTACCGAGGCAATGCCTTCGGTGCGGTTGACAAGCTCACCCTTCGCGTTGGTTTTTTTGAAGCTGGCGTCGCGGCTTTTCTTGACATTTTCCGCGATCTTTTCAAACGCCCATTCCCACTCCACCTCTTTCCACTCAGTGGCGAAAGGCGCGCGATAAAGCGGCTTGCCCAGGCGATTCTCGTTTACGGCCATCTGGTAGATCGAACCGCCCTTGCTGCACAGAGAACCTTTGTTGATGGGGCTATCAGGATCCCCCTCTGTGTTGACGACCTTGCCGTCGCGCACGGACACGATGATGCTGCATCCCACTGAACAGTAAGGACAAACGGTGGTGGTTTCTTTAGCGTACTTTATTTTCAGCTGCTGTGCGTGGGCGGATGTCGGCGTAAGGCTGATGCCCAAACCGCTGACCGCTGCGACAGCGCCGGAAAGTTTCAAGAAACCTCTTCTGCTGACGTTCATGAATTCCTTCTCCTTTCTCAGAATTTCAAAATATTCTTTTCATGCTCCGCAATCTTCAACCATGCGTTTGTTTTCCATTTAGCCATCATTTTCAGGGAAAAGCTCTCTGGAAAAAGCAAGACAAATGAGCATGACATTTCTAGAAAATAACGCTTCAACGCGCTCGTTTATATATTCATTGCCGGTCGTTGTCAATGTAAAAATGTTAGTATTATCGCAAGGTTATGTCATATTTGACATAACCTTGCAAAGCAGGAATCTTATGCTGTTTATAGATGATTAACATCGGGGAGTAATAGATTTGCTTTCATAAACTAATGGAGGGGTTAGTGATTTCTAAGATAGGGATGAAATTTCTAACACATTAAATATCAACAAGATTCTTACGATGTTTTGTTCACTGACTGATTTCATAAAACACTATACATTGTGTTATCATTGATCAAATAACACTATATATTGATTTATTCCTTGATTATTTTTTTATTGTATGCTAATTAAAATTTAACGGAACGGTACCGTAGCTAATGGTAAGTTTCTTTAGGACGCTATCTGATTTGTTGTATTATGTGGATCGCGTTTCGAGTGCCATGGGCAACGGTTGCAGACGTTAACTAAAATTAAAACTTTCAGATAAGGCGGATCGGTTTCGATCCGCCTTTTTTACATTGCACTGAAATCATTCATTTGTATGTATCAGGATTTTCCATAATTGATCAATTAAGTAGCAGATTAACAAAACGAAGATAAGGCCGCAGCGCAGGTGTACCACCACCTTCTGAAATAATTTGTAAAACCCGCGCCGAATCTTTAACAACAGCTCCGCCCAGATGTTTGACGCAGGTATCTCGAAAAATCTCAGGAACAAGCGGGGTGGATGGACCCATCATTGCAACCAGGCGCGGCGAACCAAGCAGGTTGATCATTTCCTCAAATGTATTATTTAAAAGCGTGGTGGCGGTAATAATCGCGACATCACATTCTTTGAGTGCCTTTTGCCTGTCGTCAGGCGAAAGGATTTCCAGACGTTCCGGGTTTTTCTCAATCACCGTCAGAATCGCTCCCGTTGCTTCAATGCGCTTGACCAGCGGCGCAAAAAGACCGACCATGGCAACTTTTTCACCCGGCTGAAGATTAAAATACGTGGTGGCTTCCCGGTCCTCAGCCTGATCAAAAGACGCTTCAATCATGGCATTGGCCACGGCAAGGCCAATGGCGCGATGCAGGCTGTTTGAGCCGCGAACAAGATAGTCCAGAATATCCGACGCGTTCGCCCCTGCATACGTCCCGGCTTCCTTCAAAACCGTACAACTCCTCAATGACCTGTCGGGTATCAGAGCGGCGATCCCCGCGTTGCCGTTATCCAGCTTGACGCCCACATAACTTAATCCCACGCGCAAATCATCGATTCGCCGGTCTTTTGCGGATTGCGCAAGAGCCTCATAAAGTCGATTTAAAATTGTGCCCAACTTTAACATGCTTTCCTGATAATTTCCCTGGCATCACTTGATCTGCTTGATCTGTGTGAAAGGACTGTCCCCCTGGCAGCTCCGGCACTTGTCGCCATCCCTGGCCGGATAGGCCTCACCGCAGACAGGGCAGACACTCACCGGCCCCATTTTCTTACGGCGCACTTTTTCCGGGTCCACCTGTACATGCTGGATGCCAAACAGTCCGTGTCCCGCATCCTTGATTTGAGCAAAAAGCAAATTGGAATCCTGATCCTGTTTTTTCTTTTTCTTGAGATACCAGTCGCGGATTTCCGGCCACTGGTTTAGCTTATCGGTATCGAGATAAACCCGCACGCCCCTGCCGCCATATTTCTCATAGAGCGTTATGGCAAATTTCCCAAAAGGCACAACAGATAGCCAACCGTTGCCGATCGTACAGGGCGTCAGAATTTGCACGGCATCCGGCAGGCAAACCGGGGTTTCGCAGACGGCATCAAAAAATTCTCCTTCCGGCAGATGCTTCATGGCCAGATCGACCATAAAACCGCCGATCAGCAGGCCCGGTGCAAGAGTGCCGTGAAATGACTTTACAAGATGAATATACTCTTCATAAGAATAGGTACAGATGTTCATATAT
>CAZXIP010000210.1:0-3817 GCA_964640755.1 uncultured Smithella sp.
GTGACATTAAACACGGCAAGCATAATGAGGATCTTTACCACGGTTGTGGCGTCACCCAGGCCACGCAGCATCCCGTTCATCCAGTTGATGAAAAAATGAAATACCAGCGAGGCGATCATTATCGTCAGATAAGACAGCGCCATGTCCCGGATTTCCACCGGCGCCTGAACCAATTCAATCAGCTCGTGACGAAATATCAGGGCAACAACGGAAATCAGCAGGCAGAACAGAATTGAAGAAAAAAATGAGTTTGACAGGATTTTCCTTAGCATGGCCTTGTCTTTTCGTCCGAATGCCTGGGCAATCAGAACATTCGTGGCCATTCCCAGTCCGATGAGAAACGAGGGCAGCAACATAATGATAGGCAGGGAGGCGGCTACGGCGGCAACAGCCTTATGCCCCAGAAGCCTGCCCACCCAGATCAGGTTGATGATGCCGTAGATGGACATCAGCAAATTACCCAACATGATGGGCATTGTGAAATTAATTACCTGTCTGGCAATGCTGCCTTCTGTAAAATCTTTCAAAGTATTCCTCTGGGGTTAATGCATTTACTCCTTCCGGGCAATAATCAGCTGAGTTTTGGGCAGATATTGATCGAAAGATTCCATGACTTTCTCAGCACCTTTCAATTCCATTAAACCGGCCCAGGTGTTTGACCAGCTTTGCAAAACAGGGTGATACGGTGGAACAATAGAATCCAGGACAGCTCCTTGCAGATCTCCGTTCTGATGAACCAGCCAGAATATGGACATAAAGAAAGTCCAGTAGAAACCCCATGTTTCGTATCTTACCACTTTTAATCCTGCACTTTCCACCAGCCGGATAAAGCGCTCCTTATCAAATATCTGAATGTGGTTCGGCTGCGCAAAATAGACAGGATTTGCAAAAGGCTTCTGAAGCATTTCCGACCGTGAATCAGGCACTGTGAGAAAATACCGGGCACCCGGTCTGCCAACCCTGACGAGTTCTTCCATAATCTTTTCAGGTTGTGTAGTGTGCTCCAGCACTTCCGTGGCCAGGATCCTGGTTGCATACTCACCGGGCAGGGGCAACGGCATTGTGTCACTGACGAAACCTTCAATTTTTCTTGCCGGGGTTGTTTTGATTTTTTCAGTCAGTGCTGCAATCTTTGCCGCATCTACATCTGCAAAAACAACATGAGCTCCCTGCCTCGCACAAAACAGAACAGCATTCCCCTCACCGCATCCGACATCTAAAACAACATCATCCTGTGTAATTTTGAAGCCGGCAAAAAGTTCTCCGGTATCTAATTGATACCATCCACGCTTGACTGCGTCCAGTAAGCCGCAGACACGGGGATCCACATCTTTTTGCCCTCTTGCTCCCGGGGTTCTTGCGTCCTGATGCTTTAATCCGTAATCCGGTTCTGATGAAGATTTTTTATGTTTGCCTGACCTGTTTGCCATTTCATTTCTCTGCCTGGAAAGGGATGAAATTTATCCGGGCAAATCAGATTGAATCATCATGCTGGAAGTTCTGCAAAACCCGTTTGGATTGTTCTGCTGCATTGCCCGGACAGAAGATTTTCGAGAATGTCAATTCCTTTCGTCTTTCTGTTTGCAACCTACTTTAATTCGAAAAAAATGAAAAGAAATTTTACAAAAAGCAATGATTCATTCCTTTGAGGTTATCAGGTTTTGTCCAGCGAATAGAAACACAGAAAATTCTTTTGCAAATCAACATGGATCCGATTATAAACGATCAGAAGTCCGGAATCTGAATGCTGCAAAAGCGATTTCATGAAATATAAAAAAGTCACCAAAATGCAGTGCTTCCCTTTCAATCGTCTGGAGGAATGATACAGACTTTTCAAATCTCTTTATGGACGGTCAATCTATGAATCGCAAGCGACATACACTGGATGTGCCCCTGCTGGGAATGCTGGCAATGCTTTATTTCGCACAGGGGCTTCCTTCCGGATTGCTGGGCAAGGCCCTGCCGCCTCTTTTAAGACAACAGGGCGTATCATTGTCCACAATAGGATTCACTGCGCTGCTTGCCCTTCCCTGGACATTGAAGTTCCTTTGGGCGCCGTTCCTGGACCGTTTCTGGACACGCCGCCTATGGCTGCTGACGCTCAACCTGACAACATTTGGCCTGATGATCCTGCTGGCTTCACGTGATTTCGGCGGTTGGGTATCGCAATCGTTTTCATTTCTGATGCTGCTGCTTTTCCTGATGAACATCGTTGCCGCAACCCAGGACATTGCGACAGACGGCCTGGCGGTAAGCAGACTTGCACCGCATCTGCGCGGCCTTGGCAACAGCGTACAGGTTATCGGTTACAAGGTGGGCATGATCTTCGGAGGCGGCCTGCTGTTGTGGCTGGTCGCCCGTTACGGCTGGCAGTTGTCGTACACAGCCCTGGCGTTTCTGATTGTTCCAATTTTGCTGCCCGTCTGGTTTATGCACGAGCCGGACGTTTTGGAAAGGAATGAATCTACGCGCGCTCCATGGCACGGCTGGCAGGGCTATGTGAAATTATTTGCAGATTTTCTTTCAAGAGAGCGCATAGGTTGGTGGCTGATCACGGTCGCAACGTTCAAAGCAGGCGATGCACTGGCTTCAAGAATGATCGGCCCATTGCTTTCGGATCAGGGCATGTCTCTCTCTGATATCGGGCTTCTGACCGGCGTGGTTGGTGCAACGGCAGGGCTTGCGGGAGCACTGCTTGGCGGTCTGTTCCTGCTCCGTCTCGGACACTTCAAAGCTCTTTTGATCTTCGGAGCTATGCAGGCGGCAGGCTTTATCGGTTACCTGTTTATCGCGGGCGGCGGCTATGACATCCGGACGCTGTACGCAGTCGTCTGCATGGAACAATTTGCTGACGGACTGTCGACTGTAGCTCTTTTTACATCGATGATGGACGTATGCCGCAAGCAGTCGCCGGGCACCGATTATACACTGCAGGCGGCATTTCAGGTAACCGTCTCCGGTTTTGCGGCACTGGCCGGCGGGCTTTTCACCCAGAAGTTCGGGTATCAAGCCGTTTTTGCGGCAGGCATAGTCCTGACATTATGTGCCCTTGTTCCTGTTGTCATGTATTTTCGAACCACAGGACATTCGTCGTCATCCGGCAAATGAAAATAATTGAACGTGCGTGAGATCAAACCCTGAGGGTTTTTCGTACAAAACAATTTGACAGAATTATGTTTTTCCCATAATTAATAATGAATTTTGAGCGCAGAGATATAATATGAAAAAGAAAACAAAAATCACCCTGACAGACCGCAGTATATATTTTAAGGGATTGTTGCTCCTGGTTTGTAATGACGGTGTAATCCACGAAAAAGAAAAAGTGATAATGCTTCGTGTTGGCAAGTTGTTGGACTTTGAACAGCGCTTTTGCGAGAAAACAATTGCAAAAGCCCTGCAAAACAAGCTTATCAGCGCTGAATTGCCCAAATTTTCCAATCCGGAAGTTGCCAGGCGTTTTGTCCGAGACGGCGTTCGGCTGGCACTTGCCGATGGGCATTTTCACACAAAGGAAAATGACTTTTTGAAAAGGGTTGCAAAACATCATGGACTGGAAGACATCTGGTATGAACAGACAATCCAGTTGATTACCGATCAAATGGCTTCATCTTTGCTTAGCGGCCTCGATGCAGAAAATCTGGATTATTAATGACCGGGTAAGAAGAAATGGGCAAGGGGCGCTTCGACAGGCTCAGCGACCACGCTTCAACCGACAGGCTCAGCGACTGAAGGGACAGGAACAAGGATCAAGGAAAAAGGAAGAAGGAACAGCTCCGCTTCCTGTCCTCCGCCAGCGGAGGTGGCGCGAAGCGCCGGA
>CAZXIP010000211.1:0-3814 GCA_964640755.1 uncultured Smithella sp.
ATCCGGATGTCCTGTGCATCTCCATGCATCAGGACGGTCGAACGCTTTACCCCGGGACAGGTTTCATCGATGACTTCGGCGGCCCCAATGCGCTGGGCGCGACCATTAACATTCCCCTGCCCCCGCGCACGTCCGACGAAGGCTTTCTGTTCGTACTTGACAACGCCATTCTTCCAATGCTGGATGAATTCAAGCCGGAAATCATCATTAACTCGGCGGGACAGGACAATCACTACAGCGACCCGATCACGAATATGAATTTCAGCGCCCAGGGCTACGCGCTGTTAAATGAAAAACTCTCTCCTGATATTGCCGTCCTGGAGGGTGGATACTCCATTGAAAAAGCACTCCCCTATGTCAATGTCGGCATCATCCTTGCCATGGCCGGACTGGACTACAGCCAGGTAAAGGAACCGGATTACAACGCCCAGCAAATCCGCCAGTCACCGGAAGTCGGCAGACTCATTGAAAATGAAGTGAAGAACCTGATGACCCTGTGGAAGAAAAAGAAAAACCTGAAAAAACAGATCACCGGATCCGCCGCGTATATACGCCGCGAAAAAAATATTTATTACGACACCGATGATATTACAGAGAGGCAGATCGAGACTGTCCGCGTATGCAATGACTGCGGCGGGGTAGTCATGATTGAATCGGCGGCGGACACCGGTAAAAAGATCTACGCCGTGATCCTGCCTAATTCCTGCTGTCCGGAATGCCGCGAAAGCGGGGAGGCTTTTTTCAACCGTATCAATGGATCACAATATAATCATATTTATTTTCAGGACCGGCAAAAAGACGTCTTCATCGTGAAATGAATCCCATGGATATTCCAGATAAAGAACTGCAGGATCTGATTACCCTGATTCAAAAACTGCGCTCGCCGGACGGCTGCCCCTGGGACCGGAAGCAGACCAGGCAGGATATCGGCAAATATCTGTTGGACGAAGCTTACGAAGTGCTCGACGCACTTGCCGAAGACAATCCCCGCCATCTTCAGGAGGAACTGGGGGATCTGTTGTTCCAGATCCTGTTTATTTCCGAAATCGCGTCCGAGGCCGGAGATTTTTCACTGGCTGATGTCATGAATGACATTCGGGCAAAAATGATTCGCCGGCACCCGCATGTGTTCGGCGATGTCAAGGTCAGTTCGGTGCGGGAAGTAAAAGAAAACTGGCAGGAAATCAAAAAGCGGGAACGCAGCGGCACGGCTGAGGAAAATCATATTTTGGATGGAACTCCGCGCTCTATGCCGGCATTGAAAAGGGCTCAGAAGATCACAGCGGCAGCCGCCCGGCACGGCTTCGACTGGCCCAACACGGACGATGTTCTGAAAAAGCTGCATGAAGAGCTTGCGGAACTGGATGCGGCACGAAAAAGCGGCAACGCTGAACTAATTGAAGAAGAAACCGGCGATATCCTGTTCACCCTGGTAAATTTAAGCCGCTTTCTTTCCGTAGACGCGGAAAACGCGCTCAGAGGCACTATTGATAAATTTCTCAGGCGCTTTACTTACATCCATCAGCAACTTTCAGCAAACGGCAAATCGATTGACGACGCAACGCTTTCCGAAATGGACAAACTCTGGGACGAATCAAAAGAAAAGAGGATTTGATCCTTTGGATTATTTTCTTTGTGTAATGGGCATGGTTTTAATCGTGGAAGGACTTCCCTATCTGGTTTTCCCCGAAAAGTTGAAACCCTATCTGATCAAAATCACAACACTGCCTGATTCCACCCTGCGGATGATCGGTATTTCCACGATTATCTTCGGGCTGATTCTTCTTTACTTCGGACGCCGGTGACGGTTTTGATTGACATCCCTATTTTATTCTGATTACTTAAATAAAATTATCATTTTTTGCCGGAAAAAACCATGAAGCTGGAAGATTTTTCATATTTTCTGCCTGATCATCTCATTGCGCAGCACCCGCGGCCTCAGAGAGATGCTTCCCGCATGATGCTGCTTAACCGCCGGGGAAGCACCATAGAGGATCGCCAATTTTCTTCCCTGACTGACTGTTTGCAAAAAGGCGACGTCCTGGTCATCAATGACTCCCGCGTCATTCCCGCCAGAATTTACGGCAAAAAATCCACAGGGGCCATTCTCGAAATACTGCTTATCACCTGCAAAGAGAAAAAAGATGGTTCCGAATTGTGGGAAGTGATGGCGCGTCCCGGGAAAAGGATCAACGAAAATGACGTGATTGATCTAGGCCACACCTGTGAAGCCAGGGTTGTTGCCAGAGCGTCGGATAAGAAATGGCTGATGGCTTTTAACGCTCAGGACGGTTTTGAAAACTACCTGCAACGCTTTGGACGCGCGCCCCTTCCGCCCTACATCAAGCGGAAAAAGAGCACCGCGCCGGACAATGGCAGCGACCGGGAACGCTACCAGACTATCTACGCAAAAACGGCCGGCTCTATCGCCGCACCGACAGCCGGCCTGCATTTTTCGGCGGAAGTCCTGAAGGCCCTGAAGTCCAAAGGCGTAGGGATAGCAGCCATTACGCTGCATGTCGGGATCGGCACCTTTTGGCCCATAGAAACGGAAATCGTCGAAGATCACGTCATGCAGACGGAATATTTCGAAATCACGCCCGACACGGCGGAAAAAATCAATAACGCCAAGCGAGTCATTGCCGTGGGCACAACATCAACAAGAACCCTGGAGAGCGTGGCGGATAAAAACGGATACATTGCACCACAATCAGGTGAAACCCGCCTTTTTATCTATCCCGGTTACTCCTTTAAAAGAGTGAACGGCCTGCTGACCAACTTTCATCTGCCCCGATCATCCTTATTTCTGCTGGTCTGTGCTTTCGCAGGCACCGATTTTGTAAAAACAGCCTATGCCCGGGCTGTTGAAAACCGTTATTTATTTTACAGTTACGGCGACTGTATGCTGATTTTATAGGACCGCTCCATGCCTTTTTCATTTGAACTGATAAAGAAAGACCCCGATACCGGGGCACGTCTTGGAAAAATGGTCACGCCCCACGGCCCGATCGACACTCCCGCGTTTATGCCCGTTGGCACGCAGGGAACTGTCAAATCGCTGCGCCCCGAAGACATCGTAAAGTGCGGCGCTCAAATCATCCTGGGCAACACGTATCATCTGTACCTTCGTCCCGGTCATGAAACCGTTCGCAAGCTGGGTGGCCTGCATACCTTTATGAACTGGCCCGGACCGATTCTCACGGATAGCGGAGGATTCCAGGTTTATTCCCTGGGCGCTTTGCGCAAAATTGGGCCGGACGGGGTCATGTTCCAGTCCCATATTGACGGGTCCAGGCACTTCCTCACGCCGCAGAAAGCCATTGCAATACAGGAAGCACTGGGGTCTGATATCATGATGTGCCTCGACGAATGCACACCCTACCCTGCAACGCTGCAGCAGACACGGGATTCCCTGGCCCTGACCGTGAAGTGGGCAAAACAATGCAAAGAGGCGAAAAACACTGCTGATCAGGCGCTTTTCGGCATTGTCCAGGGCGGTACCTACATGGATCTGCGCCGTCAGGCCGTGGAACAAACCGTCCCCATCGGGTTTGACGGCTACGCGCTGGGCGGCGTCAGCGTTGGAGAACCCAAAGAAATCATGTACGCCATCACCGATGAAATCACGCCTCTGCTTCCTTCCGACAGGCCCCGTTACCTGATGGGCGTCGGGATGCCAGCCGATATCGTATATGCTGTTTCCTGCGGCATTGACATGTTTGACTGCGTCATTCCCACACGATCCGCGAGGCACGGATTATTGTTTACAAATTCTGAAAAGATTGTTATAAAAAACGCCCGCTGGCGGGAAGAT
>CAZXIP010000212.1:0-3801 GCA_964640755.1 uncultured Smithella sp.
TGTAAGGCAGGATGTGATCGCCTGCCAGCAGCAACCCCTCATCCCGGAAGAAAAAGCAGACATGGCCCGCCGCGTGCCCCGGTGTGAAAATGATTTCAAATGAACGATTACCGAATTGGCGGATTTCATTTTCCTGCAAAAAGGTGTGCACTTCAAATTTAGGAATCCGGCTGCTCATGTCTTCGATTTCTTCAACAATGGCCTCCACATCGCGGGCCGGCACGCCATGCTTTGTGTAAAAAAGTCTCGCCTGTCCGATTAAATAATCAGCCTGCTGAAAATGCTCATGAACCTGATGGGAAACTTCCGACAGATGGATCCGTGCTTTTGACTTTTCCTGGAGGATTCCGACCATGCCGCAGTGATCGGTGTGCACATGCGTCAGATAAATGTCGCTGATTCGCGCCGTTGAACAGCCGATGCTTTCCAGATCCGCTTCCAGCTTTTCCAGGGCGCCGGGCAGGATCATGCCGGTATCGAACAGGGTGACATCTCCATCAGCAACCAGTGCGTATGCGTGGACATGACGCAGGCGAAAAGGCATGGGCAGTGTGATGCGGTAAAAGTTATCTGAAATTTCAGTGATCATGGGAAAACCCCTTCTATGAGATAAGCAACAATCATGGCCGCACCTGTCAGGCCATGGACTTTAATCATTGCCAGGTTGGCCGGGGCCATTGCCAGAGGGTCGTTCAGGTGGCGCTTCATGACGACAAAAGATTTTACGGCAAGAGGCAGACTGACAAGGCCAAGCAGAACAAAAGGTGACAAAACCCGCGCAAGTCCGGCGATTGTCAGAACACCGTAAGCGATGGCTAGGCCCGCCCCGTAAAGAACGGCGCCCGTTTGCCTTCCGAAACGGGCAACCAGGTTCCATTTCCCTCCGCTCCGGTCTGTTTCGTAATCGGGAATCTCATTGATGATAATCATGGACCACATCATGAGTCCCGGCACCAGCGAGGCAATCAGCGGTTCACCGGCGAAAGCCCGTGTCTGGACATAATAAGAACCCAGCACAATGACCGGACCGAAATTGACGAGAAGTCCCAGTTCGCCGAATCCCCGGTAGCCGAAACGGACGGGGGGTACGGTGTAGAAAATAGAAGAGAGCATGCCGAAAAGCCCCAGCACCAGAACGGGCCAGCCGCAGGTATAGGTCAGGTAAACGCCGATGACCACCGTCATGCTAAAAAACAGAGCAGCCGCTTTCAGCATTTGAGTATCTTTGAGCAATCCTTCAGGCAGGACACCGCTCCCGCCGGTAAAAAAGTTCTTTTCTTCACCTTTTTGCAAATCAACAGCGTGGCGGTAATCGAGAACATCGTCCACCAGATTGAGACCAAAGTGATTAACGGTAACCCCGATGACGACCAGCACAAAGTGAAACAGGTGAATCGGATAGCCATGCGCCCAGGCAATTACACCCCCCAGCAGCGCCGGCAGAATGCTGGGTATAACAAAATAAAGGCGAAGGGCGCGCGTCCACGCAGTCAAAACCGGTACCGGTTTTGCCTGATCCCTGCCGGCATTAATGTTCTTCAACGTTTCTGTCCTGATTCTCATCGCTGCCTCAACCTGGCTGCCGTTCAATTTGTTCGCAAACCGGGAATCGGTTTGCGGATCACCTGCTGTTTGAATTTTTCAGAATCTCCAGAATTTTATCATGATACCGCCAGGCAAATATGGACACTATGACGGCCGCGATGACGACGACAGCCAACAGAGCGTAATGCTCCTCTCGCGCAATGTTACCACTGATGGACAGCATCGCTGTACCGAAAAAGCGGCCGACCGTGGAGATGATAATAAACGTCAGAGTCGGGATTCGGCTGACGCCCATGATGTAGCATAAATAATCCTTGGGAAAGCCGGGAATCAAAAAGAGCATGAAGGAAACAAGCAGACCCTTGTGCTCCATGAAATGATCGAATTTTTCAAAAACCTCTTTCTTGACCACTTTTTCCAGAAGCGGCTCTCCGAAAAAGCGCGCCAGCATAAAGGCCAGCCAGGAACCCAGCGTCAGACCGATGGTGGAATAAATGGTCCCCCACAAAGGGCCATACAGATAACCGCCAATGAAGCCGCTGATTTCCCCCGGGATCACCGCAATGACTACTTGAATGATCTGTATCGAGATGAAAACAAGTTGGTCATAACGCGACGTTTTAATAAAGTTAATGATTTCATTTTTGTTTGTGAAAAAAAGGTAAAGGTCAAAATGGATGAAAAGAAAGACACCGAGGCCAATCAGCACAAGCAGCAATATAATTCGGTATGCCAAATCTTTATTCATGAAGTGATCGCAATGTTTTCTTTTTCATCAGATTTATGAAAATTTTCTATCTGAATAAATATTTTTCGTCAAACTGTTTCGGATAAACTGGACATCGAGGAAGCTGCTGCGTTTGGATCAGGAGATCTCCTAAAATTCAAAATAGTTGACTAAATGAAATGGATATGCAAGAAAAACGCATTCTTGAGCTATTATCAAATGAATACTGTACGCATATTGACTGTCATACAAGGGGGAATATATCATTATGTCAAAAGTGCCGCAAAAGCTGGATAGAAAAAAATCTGAAATTTATAAAAATGCTCCCATCAGCAAGTTTGGTGAGAGAAAACCAGATTACTCAACCATGGGCAGGGCCATAAAGAATCCCCATAAAAAATTCCGCGAAGTCGTCTGCGTGGAAGCCTGCCGTACACCCTACGGCCGTTCCGGCGGCGCGCTGAAAGATTTCACAGCCATGGAGCTGGGTGCGATGGCGATTAAAGAAGTTTTACGCCGCACCGAAGGCAAAGTGAAACCAGGGGATGTTGACTATATTTTCATGGGGCAGGTCGTCCCCGCCGGATGCGGCCAAATCCCGGGGCGACAGGCAACCATTCTGGCCGGTGTGCCCGAATCCGTGCCTTCTATTACTGTCAATAAAGTCTGCTCTTCCGGCATCAAGACGATTGACCTGGCCTTCCAGATGATTCTGCTCGGCCGTGCTGAGATCTGCATAGCGGGCGGGCAGGAAAGCATGAGCAACTGTCCCTTTGTGTTGCCTGATATGCGCTGGGGGGTCCGGATGGGTCTGCCTGACCGTCGTGTCGTAGATACGATGGTGTACGACGGTTTATGGGACGCCTTCTACAACCGCCACATGGCCATTCACGGCTCGGAAGTGGCGGATGAATTCGGTTTTACGAGGGCAGAGCAGGACGAGTGGGCACTCAATTCCCAGATGAACGCCGTCCGCGCAATGAACGAAGGCAAGCTCGATGCCGAGATTTTCCCGGTGGAAGTCAAACAGGGCAGGAAAGTATTCGTGATGGACAAGGATGAAGGGCCACGGCCGGAGACGACCATGGAAGGACTTGCCAAGTTACCGCCTGTGTTCGGACATCTCAGTACCGTCACCGGCCAGCCGGGAAGCGTCACGGCAGGAAACGCCCCGGGCGTCAATGACGGCGGTGACGTGTGTCTGCTGATGAGCCGTGAAAAAGCCGATGAACTGGGTCTTAAGCCCATCTTCACCATTGTCGATTACGCTGAAGTGTCGCAGCCGACCAAGGATATCGCGACGGTTCCGGGACTGGCCATCAAAAAAATTCTGGAACAAAACGACATGACACTTGATCAGATGGATGTAATCGAGATCAATGAAGCATTTGCCGCGGTGGCACTGGTCAGCTGCCGTTCCATCCTGGGTATGAGCAAGGAAGACATGTTCAGGAAGGTGAATATCAACGGCGGGGCGGTAGCCTACGGCCATCCCATCGGCGCGACCGGCGCCCGGATTGCCATGACGC
>CAZXIP010000213.1:0-3735 GCA_964640755.1 uncultured Smithella sp.
CTGTAGCATTCCAGCTCCAGCATGCGAATGATATTCGAATCATTCATCCCCCCCGCTTCGCGTTCCATCGCATTTTCAAACACCGTCTGAACGAGACCCAGGGACTCGGGCGTCAGAACCTGGCCAAGGGTCTGGCGCATGGCCTCTTCAACGGTAAAACCGCGCAGCCTCATCACAGCCGGACTGATATAGGTAAAGCGCATATTCATATCAAGGATCATGATCAGATCAGCCGTATTCTCCGCAATCAGACGATATTTCCGTTCGCTCTCGCGCAAATCCGACTCTATCTGTCCACGAACTGATTCAGATTGTTCAATTTCCTGTATTCTCTGTTTCAAGAGGTCGTTCTCTTTAAGGATTTCCTGGTATTTTCTGGATGAATCCGGCATCTGATGCACCATTATTGCTGAATGTGCCACTCTGAAAAACGAAGGGCAGACTTTAGTGAGTAAAGTATCAAATTTGATAATAAAATAAACGGGGGGGAATGGAAATGTCAAGAGGAATATAGCCGGCGGAAAGCCTTAAATATAGCATTGCCCCAACGGGCTGATAAATGATATCAACTAACTTGTAAAATTTTTCAAGATATTCTAGGATGCCATCCTAATAAGGATATGCTGATGCTGCCTGTACTACCATTAGACAGCAGATTTCAGACATCTTGAAAAACAGGAAATATTGATGTACGGTTTTTTATCAAAACAAAAAATCACAAATAAACCAATGAAAGGAATTAACATGAAACATTTTTATTCAGTTATTTTGTTGCCGGTGCTGGTTGTGCTGATGCTTGCGGGCTGTGCGCTGAACTCATTTGATGCCGTGACATCTTCAAAGGCGGGATCTCCGGGCGTGTCAGCTCCAAATGCACAATCAGCGGCTGGAAAGGCGATCATACCGGACAGTAAGGAATGGGAACCTCTCGGGAAAACCCGCACGGGTGACTGCTACTACAAAGTGACAAACATGGATAATGCATCCAATATAGCAACCGTTTCAACCTATAAAATCGTCACTGATGATCACAGGAAAAGCACAATCGAAAAATTAAACAAACTTCATCCCGATCTATCCAAAAATTATGAAAACTTTGACCACAATATCAGGGTTGACGAGATCGATTGCAAGAATAAACGATACAGAATGAAAGAGATTGTGGATTATGACAATCAGGGACAGGTCCTGCGTGTCAATCCTCATGACAGTCAGGAATGGCAGAGCATTCCAATCCTCACCGGACTGGACAAGCTGCGCCAGAAGCTTTGTGCAGCCGAGATCAAAGCGCCCGAGCCGAAGAAGCCGGCTGCGGCGAAAAAGTCATTTAAAAAGAAAAAGTAAATACAGCTGTCATCCCGTTATTTTCCCTGCCGGATGATAACGCGATGACGGACTAACGTAACTTAAGGAAGTAGCCTGAGCGGTTACTTCCTTTTTTTTGCATGCAAAATTTCTTTTCATCCGGATGTTGAAAGATCTTCGGAAATAAATTACAGTATAACGATTAGTACAAAAGATACAATTGTTGGCAAGGGAGGTTATCCATGTCAGTAGGGCCAGAAAGAATAAAACTAAACAGAAAAATCCGTTATCCGGTGACAGATTATGAAAGAATTTTTCATCCCCGGACTCTTGCCATTGTTGGCGTTTCCGCCGAAGAAGGAGGCGCCGGCTTCGGCACCGGTATGTTGAAGTCCATTATGGCCATGGGTTTTGAAGGGGAAATATACCCCGTCAACCCCAAAGGCGGCAAGATTTCCGGCATGGAAATCTTCAAACGCATTGAAGACATCCCCGAAAAAATCGACTTTGCCGTCATTGCGGTGTCGGCCCGGCATGTTCCGGAAGCGCTCGAAGCCTGCCGCAAAAAGGGCGCGGCCGGAGCTGAGATCCTGTCTTCGGGTTTCGGCGAACTGGGAACCGAAGAAGGCAAAGCACTGGAAAAACAGCTTCAGGAAACGGCCGCCAGAGGGATTCGGGTGATCGGTCCCAATTGCTTCGGGATTTATTGCCCGGCAAGCGGATTGACGCTGCTTCCGGGGCCGGATCTGTCGCGCATCAGCGGACAGGTGGCCTTTCTGGCACAGAGTGGCGGCATGGCGATTGATCTCGCGCACGCGGGAAACTACCTGGGCATCCGTTTCAGCAAGATGGTGAGCTTCGGCAACGGAACGGATCTGCGTGAAGCGGAATTGCTGCACTATCTGGCCGACGATCCGGAAACACAGGTCATATCGATGTACATCGAAGGCATTAAGGACGGCGAAGATTTCTTCCTCGCCATCAAAAAAGCGGCTTCCAGGAAACCGGTGATTGTTTTCAAGGGAGGGCTCTCCATCGCCGGACAAAGGAGCGTTGCCAGCCATACCGCCTCCATGGGGGGAAGCCGCGTCATCTGGCAATCCATTCTGAAGCAGGCGGGAGCCATTGTGGTTCATGACTCGGAAGAACTGGCGCAGGCCAACGTGGCCTTCTCGCTTCTTCCGAAAAAATCATTCAAAGGCATTTCCATTATCGGTGGTGGCGGCGCGATCGGCGTCACTGCCTGCGACACCGCTGAAAGCTACGGTATTGAAGTGCCGGCGCTACCCGCCAGGCTCCAGGACCGAATCGGGAACCATCTTCCCAAGCCGGGATCGAGCTCCGTCAACCCGGTTGATGTGGCCAATCCATATGTTTCACCGCAGAACCTGAAGGAAGTTCTACTTATCGCCGCGGAGGATCAACGGATAGAATTACAAATCCTCGATTCGCTTCTATACCATTATAAACCGCTGGCCAAAATGTTTGGCAAACCGATCACCGAGATAACCCCCTACAAGGAGCTGACCCGCGCCGTCCGGGATGTTGTTGATCAAACGGGCAAACCCGTCATCGCGGTCCTCCCCAACCCGAGAAGGGGACCGGATGACATGGACATCATGGAACTTGTCGCCCTGACCAGGCAGGAATATATTCATCTGGGAATCCCTGTCTTTGATGAACTGCACGACGCCATCCGGGCAATCGCTCACATCAACACCTATTATGGAGGAAGGAAATAATGAAAAACGATAAAGCAATGCGCATCATTGAAAAGGCATTACGTCAGGGACGCAAAACTCTGTCAGAATACGAGTCCAAGCAGGTTCTGGCCGTCTATGACATCCCGGTCACCCGAGAAATTCTGGTCAAGGATAAAACCAGTCTGGACAAAGCCGTCAAAAAAATCGGGTTCCCTCTGGTCATGAAAGGCTGCTCCGCCGATATCGCGCATAAGACGGAGAAGGGATTGATTCACGTCGACATCCGGACGGCAACGGAAGCAAAAAAAGCTTTCCGTGAAATAATGGCCGGAATGGAAGGTTTTGAGGGCGGCGTATTAATGCAGGAAATGATCAAAGGACGGCGTGAGCTGGTGATGGGACTGACGCGTGATCCTCAATTCGGCCCCTGCGTGATGTTCGGTCTGGGCGGCATCTTTACGGAAATCTTGCGGGACATTTCTTTCCGCCACGCGCCTCTGGAAGCGCGTGACGCGCGGGAAATGATGCAGGAGATTCGGGGTCACAAGATTCTCGACGCCGTCCGCGGCATGGAAGCAGCCGATACAAAGCGTCTGACCGGCATGCTGATCAACATCGGACGCATTGGCCTGGAGATCCCGGAGGTTTCGGAAATCGATCTCAACCCCGTAATTCTTTCGGGGCCAAATCCGGTTGTAGTGGATGCGCTCGTGATTTTAAAGCAGCC